>JAHRVJ010000301.1 GCA_019090765.1 Ilumatobacteraceae bacterium | reverse complement strand
CGAGCAACTGGATCGAAGTTGATTCCGCTGGTGCGGGACCGGACGCGGGCAACGTGCGGATCTTCTCGAACCTGGGCGATAACCGTCTCCGTCTTCGTGGCCCCGCCCAAGAAATCAGGCGATCATTTGATGGCACCACCTGGGACGAGGCGATTCTCAACTACGACTTCCGTCGTGATGGCTTCGAAGCCGACGACTATGTGTCCTTCCAAATCTCCACCACTGGCGGATTGTCGTGGATCGAGATCGACCGCTTTATCGGTCCTGGAACTGATTCAGCATTCGTGAACTCGCAATACGACCTCACGCGTTTCCTCGGGCAGTCGATCGACTTGCGTTGGTTGACATCACCGGGGTTCGATGCGGGAAGTGACACGTTCTACTTCGACAGCATCAACATTGATCTGACCAACCGCATCTCCGAAGCAGTTGCAGGAAATGCACCTCCAGCGCTCTACTCGGGTGGCGACCTGCTCACCGGAGAGAGTTTCACGGTCACCGTTGAGGTCACGCTTGACGCGGGGATTGACCCAACGACACAGTCGATCACCAACACCGCAACGACTAGCAGTACCCAGAGTCCGACGCCAGTTTCGTCGTCATTCACTGACCAAATCGCCCGCGCTTCGGTGGGGGATACGGTCTGGCACGATCTAGACGGCGATGGCGTTGTGGACGCAGGGGAGTCTCGACTGTCGGGAGTTACAGTTTCACTGTCCGGAGGCGGTTTGGGAGCGCCAGTAACCACCGTTACTGACGTCAACGGAAACTACCTTTTCGAGAACCTCGACCCCGATAGCTACACCGTTTCGGTGACCGCGGGCGTTCCCGCAGGAATGGCCCAAACGTTTGATATCGACGGTGGCTTCGACTCGACGTCCGACGTCACGCTCGGATTTGGCGAGGACAACGTCACGACCAACTTCGGGTATGCCACACCGGTCAGCCTCGGCGACTCGGTTTATGCCGACCTTGATGGCGACGGCACTGAGGAGGCTGGCGAATTCGGAATCGATGCCCTCACTGTCACGATCACGGGCCCCAGCCACCCCACCGGCACGTCGACTACCACCAACAACGGGTTCTACGAGTTCACGAACCTGTTGCCGGGCACCTATACCGTCGATGTCGACACGAGTCCACTGTCTCCCACCGCCTTCAGTACCACTGGCGGCGATTCTCAGATGCTCGCGCTGACATCCGGAACCGATGTCGATACGGTCGATTTCGGTTACGTACTGCCAGGAATGATCGGTGACCGTATTTGGCACGATCTCAACGCCGACGGCGTGCAAGACGCTGGCGAACCCAACTTGTCCGGCGTTGAAGTATCACTGAACGGCCCAGGGCTTCCGTTTGGTGGGCTCACAGAGACCACCGACAGCAGTGGTTTCTACATCTTCTCCAATCTTCCCGCGGGCACCTTTGATGTGGACGTCACGCTGGGCAGCGGCGACCTTCCGGCGGGCTACCTGTCGAGCACCGGCGGAGCGAGCACGACCGTCACAATCACTGCTGACCAGATCCTCGACACAATCGACTTCGGTTTCTATGATCTCGCCACCATTGGCGACTTCGTCTTCGACGATCTCAACGGTGATGGCGACTGGGATGCCGGCGAGCCCGGTATCTCCGGCGTCGATGTGACCATTACCGGTGGCGACATTGTCGGCTCGATCACTGCAACAACCACGGCAACTGGCGACTATGACTTCGCTGCGCTCACCCCCGGCACCTACGCGATCGTCGTTGACGAGTCGGGATTCCCCGCTGGCACCCTTAACACCCTCGATGGTGCCAATCCGTCAGTCACCGTGGAGTCTGGCCAGGACTTCAACTTGGCGGACTTCGGTTACTTGTTCCCCGCGACCGTTGGCGACTTCGTCTTCGACGATCTCAATGCTGATGGCAGCTGGGACACCGGCGAGCCGGGCCTCGACGGAGTGCTGATCACCCTCACTGGTGGCAACCTTCCGGTTGCTGGCATCACCGACACAACTGCGGGTGGAGGGGCCTATCTGTTCTCGGGTCTCGAGCCCGGTGACTACACCGCAACCCTCGACGTGTCGACGCTGCCCGCTGGCTACACACTGACCACAACAACCAATACCGCTAGTGCGAATATCTGGGACGCCTCCCTCGTCTCGGGCAGCAATGAGCTGTCTGCCGATTATGGGGCCACTGCGCCCGCTGACATCGGCGATTTCATCTGGCACGACCTCAATGGTGACGGAGTGCAAGACGTAGGAGAACCGCCGCTGGCTGGCGTCGATGTGGCGCTCACAGGTGGCGACGTTATTGGTTCGCTGACCGACACGACCGACGCATCCGGCAACTATCTGTTCGCCGGTCACGCCCCGGGCATCTACACGGTCACCGTCAACACTGCGACCGTGCCAGCGGGCTACAACGTCACCAGCGGCGACGACACTCGTACGACCACTCTTGAGTCGAATATCGACGCACTCGATCTCGACCTCGGGTATGCAAGCACGGCCAGCATCGGCGACTTCGTCTGGGAAGATGTCAACGGTGGCGGCGTGCAGGACGGTGGCGAACCTGGAATTGCTGGCGTCGACGTCACGATCACAGGTACCTCTGCTGGTGCGTCACACCCTGCTGGTAACACGGTCGCGACCGACGCGAGTGGCGGCTACGACTTCGCCGGGCTTGAGCCTGGTGACTACACAATCACCCTCGATACTGCAGATCTGCCAGCAGGAGCGGTCAACAGCTTCGGTGGGGCTAGCCAAAACGTGACAGTGATTTCTGAGCAAGACAGCAACGACATCGACTTCGGCTACTACGTACCTGCCAGCATTGGCGATCGAGTTTGGGAAGACAGCGATGGCGATGGAATTCAGAACGATGGATCCTCTGGCTATGTCGGTATAACCGTCTCACTATCGGGCGGGCCCACAGTGCTGCCGCCTCAAACGACGGGTATCGATGG
>JAHRVJ010000300.1 GCA_019090765.1 Ilumatobacteraceae bacterium | reverse complement strand
GCAACACCAGGCTGCACCGACGACCAGGAAGCCATCTTCTATGCGGAGAATGCCCCAGGAACTCACAACATGAGCGGACTTGGCGCAACTTGGATCTTTGGCGATCAAGCCCGACTGGTCGTGACCAACGAGAACGCAAGCTCGCTCGAATTCCGATTCAACACCCGGTATGTGCCGCCCGACGACCCAGGCGTCGCACCCTCGGCTGACGTGTCGATCATGACCGTCAATGGAGAACTCTCTGGCGATGGAAGTACCGGGGTGGACCTGTTGGTGCCAGACACTCTTGAAGTTCCCGTGTCGGTTGTCGGAGCAGAGTCTCCGGTGAACGCGGTCGTGCAGGACTACTTGCCGTCTCTGCTGACCCCGAAGCCGACCGCGCCCGAGGCCCCGACCGACCTTCTGGTACAGCGCTTCCATCAGGGCGCGGTCGTTGATTGGACGGCATCGTTTGACAACGGTTCTCCAGTCACCGGATACGTCGCGACTGCTTCAAGCGGCCACACCTGTGCGACGGCGGGCTCCACTACTTGCGTATTCACTGGTCTCTCTAACGGCAGTTCGGTGACTTTCACCGTGGTCGCGACCAATGACGTCGGTGATTCGTCACCTTCGGATCCGTCGAGCTCAGTATCGCCGGGCGGTACCACCTACCTCTATTCTCCTTCGCAGCCTGCCGCGCCCGCTGCGGTGCCATACGAGGCGGCTGCCCGAGTCACGTGGGCCGCGCCCGCCAACGGCGGCGCGATCATCACCGGCTATGCGGTCACTGCCTCACCGGGCGGCCAAAGCTGCACCGTCGATATGACGACTGCGGATCCGCCACTACTGGAATGCGATGTCGAGGGCCTCGACCCGAACGAGATTCCCGGCTACACCTTTACTGTCGTCGCGACCAACGCGTTGGGGAGCTCGACCCCCTCGGCGGCCAGCGCCCCGGAGATCATCGCAGCGGTCGGCTTGGGTGACCCACCCGAACCGCCGGAACCGCCAGAACCTCCATTCTTTGCTCCGGTTCCGGTCATCGATATCGACCTACCAGATACAGCGGCGGTGTCGATCGCCATACCCAGCTACATCTCGGTACCTCAGGGACGCCTGTACATAGATAACCCGCACGGACTCGACGTCGTAATCACTGGCGGGATTCTTGCCGCCCAGTATGACGGATCAGATGCTCGTGCGAGCGGCCCCCAATCGGTGCCGATCGGGTTTGTCCCGGCGATCGTGCAGAGGAAGTTCCAGCTTTACTCCTGGTCGGACGACTTCAACGAATCGTCCTCCGCGATCGTGCAAGTCAACGACAACGGCGCCTACGCGGTTAACTCTTGGGTCGTTCAGTAGCGTTCTCGCTGGTTCTTTAGTTGACTAGTTCGCCAGCACGAAGCTGGTGGGCATAGCGGCCATCCGCGGCGACGAGATCGTCGTGGGATCCGATCTCAGCGATAACGCCATTCTCAATGAACGCGATCCGGTCGGCGCTTCGAATTGTCGATAGCCGGTGGGCGATAATGAGCGCTGTACGGTCAACCATTGCATAGT
Organism: Ilumatobacteraceae bacterium; assembly: GCA_019090765.1. GTDB lineage: Bacteria > Actinomycetota > Acidimicrobiia > Acidimicrobiales > Ilumatobacteraceae > Sva-07. The sequence goes on along the minus strand of JAHRVJ010000300.1, from coordinate 1,718 downwards.
CAAGGGCTGCTTGGATCAATGCTTCATTCTCGTTGTCGAGATGACTTGTTGCCTCATCGAGAACCATCACCGCCGGGTTCTTCAGCAGCAGGCGGGCAATCGCCAGGCGTTGTTTCTCGCCGCCACTAAGCCGGTAGCCGCGTTCGCCGACAATGGTGTCGTAGCCATCGGGCAGAGCGGTGATCGTTTCGTGGATACGCGCCGACTGGGCGGCCGCGATCACTTGTTCCGGTGTGGCATCGGAGTCGCCGTAACGCAAGTTGTCGCCGATTGATTCATGGAACAGGTGAGGGTCTTGGGAAACAATTCCAACGGTGGCGCGTAGCGATCTGAGCGTTAAGTCGCGCACGTCGTGGCCGTCGATCCGCACACTTCCGCCGGTCACGTCGTAGAGGCGCGGCAGCAGAGAGATGGTGGTTGATTTGCCAGCCCCTGAGGCGCCTACGACGGCTACTGTTTCGCCTGGAGCAATCGAGAGTGTCAGGCCCTGTAGTACGTCGACGTCGGGATCTGTTTCGACTCCTAGACCGGCGTTCTGTTCCATCGACGCAATGGCTGAATCCTTCGCCGGTGGGTAGCGGAACACCACGTCGTCGAATTCCACTTTGCCTGCCGGGTCGATCAGGTCGAACGCGCCTGGGCGTTCTTGGATTGCTTCGGGTGCGTCGAGGACCTCGAAGACGCGCTCGAAGCTAACCATCGAAGTCATTAGGTCGACGCGGGCGTTTGTGAGCCCTGTGAGGGGTTGGTAAACCCGTGTGACCAGCGCGGCGAGGGCGACCAGAGTGCCGGTCGAAATGCTCCCGTCGACAACCATCAGTGCCCCGATGCCATAGATCGCTGCGGTCCCCAATGCAGCGACTAGCCCGAGGGCGACAAAGAACACCCTCCCATAGAGGGCAGACCTGACTCCGGTGTCGCGGACGCCGCCAGCATGATTTTCGAAGGCCGATATTTCGCGCCCTCCAGACCCGAAGAGTTTGACGAGAGTTGCGCCGGACACGTTGAAGCGTTCGGTCATCTGGGTGTTCATTGCCGCGTTGTAGCCCATCTGTTCGCGGGAGATCCCCTGGAGTCGCGTTCCGACACGTCGAGCGGGGATGATGAACACTGGCAGGACAACCAGGGTGAGCAGCGTGAGCCGCCACTCAAGCGCGAACATCGCGGTCAGCGTGGTGGCGAGCACGATGACGTTGCTGACCACACTGCCGAGCGTGCTCGTTACCGCGGTTTGTGCGCCGATCACGTCGTTGTTTAGGCGAGAAGTGATTGAGCCGGTTGGGGTGCGGGTGAAGAAGGCGATCGGCATGCGCTGCACCTTCGCGAACAGTGTTCGGCGAAGGTCGTAGATCAGCCCTTCGCCAACCTTCGCGCTACACCAACGTTGAACGATCGCGAGTACGGCGTCGGCGACGGCGGCCGCGACAGCGATCGATGCCAGCATCACGATCAGACCGCGGTCGCCTTCGGGAATTGCGGTATCGATGATCCCGCGGACAACGAAGGGTGCTACGAGGGCGAGCAGTGCAGCGGCGAAGATCGCAGCCAGGAATATCGCGATGGTTCCGCGATACGGCTGGGCGAACCCCCACACCCGGCGCAAGGTGCCGTCTTGAAGTTGGACGCCCTTCACGGCATCGCTGTCTCCGGGCATCATTGAGTGCGGTGACATTCGCATCCAGGCACATTACGTTGCTAAACGGCAGATCGCTGCCGAG
>JAHRVJ010000299.1 GCA_019090765.1 Ilumatobacteraceae bacterium | reverse complement strand
CAGCGCATCGAGCGGAGCTCCGCGCTCTGCGACTTGCTGGTGGAGTTCGAAAGCCGCAGTGCCCTGGCCGATCATTACCCGGCGGTCCTCAAAGGGGGGTACGAAAGTGGCTCCGGTGGCAGCCGTCAGCGCCCGTGCGGGCGCTTCGCGATCCTCGATACTGCGCTCGAAAGTTCTGATCTCGGCACCGAAGGATGCGATTAGCGAACGCTTGGCCTCAGGAATGTCTTCGGGCACGAATACCGTCGCGCTCATTCCGAGCAGTTGGGCTGAGCAAGATATCGCCGCACCGTGATTTCCCGAAGAGACGGCAACAACCCCTCTTGCTCGGTCACCAGCAGCAATCAGTGAGAGGCGGTGGAACGCTCCACGGAACTTGAACGACCCTGTACGTTGCAGCGATTCTGCCTTGCAGGCGACACGTGCGCCAACGAGTTGATCGAGTTGGTCACTGCTGACCGCGGGCGTACGAATGGCCTCAGCCGAAATGATCTCACTCGCCCGCTCGATCTCATCTAGGCGAATTGGTGCAATCATGGTTTCTCCAAAGGTGGATTGCGAATCTCCAGTAGGCGGTTGCCTGACTTTGATGCAAGGCGTCGGGTTAGGTACCCCTGCGAATCCAACCACCGTTGGAGTGAGTCGCCACCAAGGTGTTTCTGTACGACGAGGCACGCCGTCCCGGCAGGCGTGAGGCGACCCAACCAGTCGAGGAGCAAGTCGTGCAGCGCCGACTTGCCGACGCGAATAGGTGGGTTGGACCAGATAGTCGCGAAGCGAATCTCTTGCGGAAGCTCACCTGGGGCGATGACGCGCACGTTGGATAGTTCGTTTCGTCGGGCGTTGCGGGCGGTTAGTTCACGGGCCCGGAGGTTGACGTCCACTGCCCAAACGGTGGCGGCGGGGGAACGGCGCGCCATTGCCATTGCGATCGGCCCCGCCCCGCAGCCAAGGTCGAGTACGTCGCCGGAAGTGGCGAGGGGTAGTTCCGCTCGCAACAGCATCGACGTCGCGTTATCGAGATGCCCGTGAGAGAACACGCCGCGATCGGTTTCGAGCGCGAACGCAGTGTCGGGCAGAGTGACGTCGATCACCGAGGGGTGCGAAGGCACCGACGGTTGCTCATCGAAATAGTGCGCGCTCGGTTGGCTGTCGTTGTCGGGTAACACGGCCGTATCCTGGCATGGATGTCGCACAAGATCCGCACCTACGGTGACCCGGTACTCAAGACGCCCGCGTCTCCGGTTAGCGACGTCGACGGCAAGATCATCCGTCTAGTTGACGACATGTTCGAGACACTGATCGACTCTGGTAATGGGATTGCGCTGGCTGCGCCGCAAATCGGCGTTCAGAAACAGGTTGTCGTCTGGGATCTCGATGAGGATCCCCTCGCAATCATCAACCCCGAGGTTGTCGAGTCCGATGGCGAGTGGGTTTACGACGAGGGCTGCCTGTCGATCCCCGGCCTCTATGTCGAGATGCTACGGCCCAAGCAAGTACTGGTGCGTGGTCTCGACCTCAATGGCAACCTGATCGAGATCGAAGCCGACGAGCTCGAAGCTCGGATGTTTCAGCATGAGATCGATCACCTCAACGGTGTGTTGATGTTCGATCGCCTCACTCGCGAGCGCCGCAAGGAAGCGATTACCGAGTACAGGCGGATGCAAGAAGAGGCTGCCCAAGCCGATGCTCAGACCACCCGTGAGCCGCTACTAGGTCGCCTGGGTTTGTCTTGATGAGTTATGCCTGATGGCATTGCGCTGAGGGTTCAATTGTGAAGTTGGTCTATTTGGGCACACCGGCAATGGCGGCGCCCCCTTTGCGGGCGCTCGTCGCAGCAGGACACGAAATCGTGCTAGTCGTTACCGCACCTGACAAACGTCGTGGGCGGGGGAGTGGCGTATCACCCAGCCCGGTGAAAGCCGCCGCCCTCGAACTTGACCTGCCGGTCAGTAATGTCGTGAATGATGTCTTGGAGGCTGTCGAACGTGAACACGTTGAGCTCGGAGTTGTTGTCGCCTTCGGTCACCTGATCAAGCCGAATGTGCTCAACGAGGTGCCCATGGTCAACCTGCACTTCTCACTGCTTCCCCGGTGGAGAGGCGCGGCGCCGGTAGAACGCTCGCTGCTCGCGGGAGACGCCGTCACCGGAGTCTGCGTGATGAAGGTCGATGAGGGGCTCGATACCGGCGGCGTATATGCACAGGCCGAAGTGCCCATTGGTGACGAGGCGACTGCCGACGACCTGCGCCAGACCCTGCTTGATGTAGGCACAAAGCTGCTCGTTGAGACGCTGTCGAACCCGGTAGGCGACTGGATCGGCAACGCGCAAGCACAGATGGGCGAGGCAACCTATGCAGCCAAGTTCGTGCGTGAGGATTTCGAGATCGACTGGCAGCAACCCGTTGAGGCGATCCATCGCCAGATACGTGTCGGCGGAGCCTGGACGACGTTCCGCGGCAAACGGCTGAAGGTCAACGCTGCACGACTCGCCGATGGCCAGCTGATACCAGTAACGGTGCAGCCCGAAGGGAAGGCCGCCATGGCCTTCGAGTCGTGGCGCAATGGTGCGCAGTTGGCCCCAGACGAATTGTTCGGTGACCTGTGACGCAACCAACATCTCGACGGGTGGCCCTGGACGCTCTCCGCCGCATCGAGCAGGACGGCGCCTACGCGAACCTCGTACTCGGTCCGATGTTGACCTCGTCTGGGCTCAGCGAATTGGACCGACGCTTCACCACCGAGCTTGTTTACGGGTCGACTCGAATGCGAAGGGCCTGCGACGCGTTGGTCGATCGATATATCACTTCGCCGCCCGACGCAGACACACGATCAGTGCTTCGCCTCGGTGCATATCAGCTGTCGTTCGCTGGGGTGCCCGCGCACGCCGCGGTGAGTGAAACCGTAAGTCTGGCCCCCAAACGAACTCGCGGATTTGTTAACGCGGTGCTTCGCAAGGTTGCACGCGTCCCTCTCGAAGACATGGTCTGGCCGTCCGACGGT
>JAHRVJ010000298.1 GCA_019090765.1 Ilumatobacteraceae bacterium | reverse complement strand
GATTGACTTTGCCATCGGGACTTGTGATCAGAATCGTCACTCGCTGCACAAGAAGATCGGTGGGGCTGGTGCCCGGACAGGCGGGTGTCAGCGCACTGCCAGAAGACCACGTCCCTTGATTCCGTGGGTCCGGGGCAGGCTCGTAGTACTCCTGCGTGACCGACACGGTGCTCGGATCCCAACCCTCGGTTTGCACGGCGGCTTGGGCATAGATCGTGTAGTCGCATCGCTTCGGCGCTCGGTTGACTCGGTCAGAGGTATTGACAATCGCTGTCTCAACCTGGGCGGCCGAGCGAGCACTTGAGGACGCCCTCACATTCGTCGCAACTGCATTGAGGATCGCCACCACTACCGTGCCCATCAAGACAATCGAGATCACTATCTCGACCATCGAGAATCCGCTGTCTCGAATACCTCGATTGCGCGCCCGATAGTCGTCGTCAGATCGATCACCACAACCCACGCGGGACGACTTGCGTCCACGCGCCATTCGAGTATCTTCAGCTAGCGCCATGCACCGTCATCGGCAGCCCTGAAGTGCTCCTTTAGCGAAGTCAAGAAACCTTGACGAAGCAACAGTGCGGCCAACAGGCATCGGTGCAACAATCATCAGGTGATTACCGCTGCATTGCGAGCTGCTTCCGTCCCGCCGTTTCATGCAATGGCCATGGCCAGAAAGGCATCAGAGCTTGAAACTGAGGGACATCGCATCCTCCACCTGGAGGTTGGTCAGCCCTTGACTGGGCTCCCCGAACAAGCTCGCGTCGCCGTTGTCGAACAGCTCAATCTCCCCCTCGGATACACCAACGCGGCAGGTACTCAGCCGCTCCGGAACCGGATCGCCGAGCGCTATGAGAATGTTGAACCCGAACGGGTAGTCGTCGTCGCCGGCGCGTCGGCCGGATTCACCCTGGCGTTCCTGACGATGTTCGAGCCGGGAGACCGCGTCGGGGTGATCGAACCCGGCTACCCGTGCTATCGCAATGCTCTCATTGCCCTTGGCCTGACCCCCGTTTCGATCCCGGTAGGGCCCGACTCGAGGTGGGTGCCCACGACTGCCCACCTCGATCTGGCCGGAGATCTCGATGGTCTCGTCCTCGCCTCACCGTCCAACCCCACCGGCACGGTGCTCGGCGCGGGGGACTTACGCGAACTAACCACAACGTGTCGCGAACGGAACATCACGGTCATCGCCGACGAGATCTATCACGGCATAGTCAACGGCCCGCCAGCCCCGCGCGTCCTCGACCACTATCAAGATGCCTTCGTCATCAACAGCTTCTCGAAGTACTTCTCGATGACCGGCTGGCGGGTCGGTTGGGCGGTCGTTCCCGACGGAGTAGTCGACACCGTTGAGCGACTCCAGCAGAACCTGTACATCTGCGCCCCGCATGTTTCACAGGTGGCCGCTCTCGCCGCACTCGATGCCAGCGAAGAGTTAGAGCGCCACGTCGCTCGCTACCGCACGAATCAGAGCTTGCTGATCGGTGGTCTCGCGGCCGCAGGGATCACCGAAATCGCTCCTGCCGACGGCGCTTTCTACGTGTATGCGCATGTACCGCACTTGACCACCGATCTCGGACTCGACTCGCTCGAACTATGTCAGCGTTGGCTCCACGAATTGGGCGTCGCGGCAACATCGGGCAGCGACTTCGATCTTGCTCGCGGTCACGAGTACGTGCGCTTCTCCTATGCGGGTTCAGGTGATGACGTCGACGAGGCCTGCGAAATGCTCGCGGGGTGGACCCCATGAGTAGCAAACTCGGATCAGGCGATGCCAACGACCCCGGGGCACCGCCGCTCGCCAACCTTCGCGTCATCGATCTCTCAGCGGTGCTCGCGGCCCCGAACTGCGCTCGCTACTTTGCCGACTTCGGCGCCGATGTCATCAAAGTCGAACGACCAGAGGGAGACAGCCTGCGGGACCTGGCATGGCGCGACCCTCGCGACGGTGAAGGACTGTGGTGGAAACTGGTTAACCGCAACAAGCGCACTGTGATGCTCGACATCAAGCTTGATGCTGACCGGGCGACTCTGCTCAAGCTGATCAAAGATGCCGACGTGCTGGTCGAGAACTCCCGGCCGGGGACGCTGGAGCGACTTGGTCTCGGGCCGGATGTATTGCTCGCCCACAACTCTCGGTTGGTGATTACCCGCGTCACCGGGTTCGGCCAAGACGGTACGTACGCGTCGCGGCCGGGATTCGCCACCATTGCCGAATCGATGTCGGGTTTCGCTGCCTTGAACGGCGAACCCGACGGCCAACCGCTGCTGCCACCGATTGCATTAACCGACGAAGTCACCGGCCTCGCTGCAGCGTTCGCCACGATGGTGGCGCTGCATTCCGGTGTCGGCCAGGTGGTTGATACAAACCTGTTGGAGACAATGCTCCAAATCATGGGACCGCTCGTTTCGCTGTATGGCTTAACGGGAGAGCAACAGCCGCGCCTTGGCTCCGGTCTTCCCTACACCGTGCCCCGCGGCACCTATCAGTGCAGTGACGGCCGCTGGGTGGGAGTCTCCACGAGCAGCGATTCAGTGGCGCAGCGCGTGATGAAGTTGTTGGGTATCGAACAAGACCCGAGGTTCACCACGTTCGCGGACCGAACCACCAACCGCGCCGAACTTGAGCAGATCATGATGGATTGGTGCGCTGACCGCACTCAGGCTGAGGTGCTCGAGGCGTTCACGGCGGCACAGGCTGCGATCGGGCCCGTATTCGACATGGCCGACATCGCCAACGATCCGCACTTCGCGAGCCGCCAATCAATCACCGAAGTTGACGGAATGCCCATGCAGGCGCTAATCGCGAAACTATCGGCCACCCCGGGCGTATTGCGCTGGGAGGGCCGGCGGCTCGATGCTGACGGCGACCACATTCGCGCCAACGGTTGGGATTAGCTCGCTTTCTAGGAGCCCAGCCCGATCGGGCAACTAACTCCGGTACCACCGATTCCGCAATACCCGTTCGGGTTCTTCGCAAGATACTGCTGGTGGTAAGGCTCGGCATAGAAGAAGGCCGCGGCGAAGTCAACCGTATCGATCTCGGTTGTGATCTCGCCGTACCGGGCTGCGGTGAGTCGCGCCTGGAACACCTCCACCGACTCGTCGACTATGGAGCGTTGGGCCT
>JAHRVJ010000297.1 GCA_019090765.1 Ilumatobacteraceae bacterium | reverse complement strand
GCCGCTGTCTACTACCCGTGTCACAACACCGCCAAGTCGGCTCGGGTTTACACGATTGACCCGAAAGATCATCTGCTTTCCGAGCGCGACGCCGACGATCAAGGGTTCGAGCTCAACGGAGTCGTGCATAGCCATACGCACTCCGAGCCTTACCCGAGCCCCACCGATGTCGCCGCCGCTCCTGATCCGTCATGGCACTACGTGATCGTCAGTCTCAAGACCGGTGATCCAGAGGTGCGCAGCTATCGCATCATCGACGGTGAGATCATCAGCGAACCCATTTCGGTGGTCTGAGCGACTTCAGCCACGAGCCGAGTAGTCCTTCGGGGGGCAGCCCAGTACGATTCCTGACTATTAACATCGGAATAGTCGAAATATCTCGACGCACCCCGTTGTTGCACCGGGAGATGACATTGACGAACCTCGCTATCGCACCAACGCCAGGGCTCGTCAACGCCAGCGTGCTCGACATGATTGGCAACACCCCAATGGTCGACGTTTCGCAACTGTCGCCGAACCCCAATGTGCGGATTCTCGCGAAAATGGAAATGCAGAACCCGTTTGGTTCGGTGAAAGACCGTGTGGCCAAGGCAATGATCGAAGACGCCGAACGAAACGGTCGTCTACTGCCAGGTCAAACGATTCTCGAACCGTCGTCGGGAAATACGGGGATCGCTCTCGCTGCGATCGCACGAATCAAGGGCTATCCGATCAAGATCATGATGCCGACCAGCGTTTCGGTGGAGCGCCGCCAGATGCTCGAGGTGTTTGGCGCCGAAGTGATTCTTACTCCTGGCGAGGAAGGTTCGAACGGGGCGGTCGTTCGGGCTCAGGCCCTCGCAGCCGAACACCCGGATTGGTTCTTCCCCTACCAGTACGCCAATGACGCCAACCCGCGTGCCCACTACGAAGGAACCGGCCCGGAGATCTTGCGCGACGTACCCGAGATGACCCACTTCGTTGCCGGGCTGGGAACCAGCGGCACCCTGATGGGGGCAGGCAGCTACTTCAAAGAGCAGAACCCCGAGATTCAAATTGTGGCAGTGGAGCCTCCGTTGGGTGAGCGCGTGGAGGGCCTGCGCAACATTGGCGACGGGTACATTCCGCCGGTGTTTGAAGCCTGGAACGGCTACGAATTGCTTGATCGCAAACGGGTGGTGCGGCCACGAGAGTCGATCGAATGGACCCGTCGGCTGGTTCAGGAATGCGGTGTGTTCGCTGGCATCTCCGCAGGTGCGGCGTTGGCCGGAGCCGCCAAGGTGGCGAACGAAATCGATGAAGGAACCATCGTATTCGTCATCTCCGACGGCGGCTGGAAGTACTTGTCGACCGGCGCATACACTGACGACCTAGATCAGGCCGAGGCCAAAGCCGAGCAAATCATCTACTTCTGACTTGCTACCTGATCCGGGGTCAATCAGCATGGTTTAGAGTTGCGATTGGCTGCGGCCAGGGGGTCGTGGCTTGACCTGATGGGGTGTGTCGTGTTGATCAAGCTGACTATTCGTTCAGTTGTGTGGTTCGTGACTGGAGTCGTACTGGCGGTGGTGGCAACCGCGGTGGTGACTGATGCCTGGCGAGCCGATGCCGCCGCGGGGGGTTCGGATTCGACGTTTGTTCCGATGGCGCCTTGTCGGCTGTTTGATTTTCGTGCGGCGCCCGCGACTGTTGGCCCGAAGGGCACTCCGTTGGGGGCGGGGGAGGCAAACCGATATGTGCAACAGGTGACTGGCGCGAATGGGAACTGTGTGATTCCGGTTGATGCCGTGGCGGTGTCGTTGAATGTGACCGCGGTGAATCCGTCGGCGTCGTCGTTCTTGTCGGTGTTCCCTGATGGTGAGACGACCCCGAATGCGTCGAACTTGAATTGGGGTGCTGGTCAGGCGCCGATCCCGAACAAGGTTGATGTGAAGTTGTCACCTGCTGGCAGGATCATGCTGTACACCGAATCTGGCACGGTCGGCGTGATCGCCGACGCGGTCGGCTACTACACGAGTTCCACGCTCCAAGAACTCGCAAGCGAGGTCGCAGCGCTGAAGGCGGCGCAACCATTCTCGGTCAGCAATAATGACGGAGCATTTGCTGACCTGACGACAACTCCGAAGTCGTACTTGGATGTCACTCTGATGGTTCCGGTTGCGGGTCAGGTGATTGTCAACTACTCCGCGTTCGCCACGAGTGACTCGGCGGGAGGAGATGTTGTGTGTGCTCCGTACCGCTCAACTGAGATACCGGCGGGTATTCCCTTGCTAACCGCTGGAGTCGGATGGTGGGAGACGTCCACTCCCACGTTCGGCGACGACGGCAGTGTCTCAGGGACGGCGCCGTTTGTCGCTGCCGGTGGTGAGACGGTCACTTATTCGCTGGTGTGCGAAGAAACTGGCAGCGGCCAGGGCCGAGTGGCCGGTAGAACGATGACGGCGATCTTCACCCCCGCACCCTGAGGGTGCTGCCTGATGAGGCGGATCAAGAATTTGGCAAGACCTGTCCCGATCCACCACGGAGAGCGCCCGTTCTGCCACACTGCGGGGATGACTGACTCGGGCGCCAACGATCCTACGACACCCCCAGGTGGGCCGGGCCAGACGCCGCCGCCTCCTCCGCCACCGACGGACGCCCCAACGCTGCCGACCAACGAGCCGATTTCCGAGGCCGAACAAACCACGGTGATGCCCGCGGCGGGTGCCGCCGCGACTGGGATCGTGGCTGGCTCCGGTATGCCTCCGGTTCCGCCGGGTGGGCAGCCCCCTCCGGGTGCACCCTTGGATCCCGAGTCCGAAGATGTGCCTTGGTACAAGCGGCCCGGTCCGCTGGCGGCAATGATCATCGGTGGTCTACTGCTGCTTGCACTCATCATCTGGCTGATCTTTGGCGGTAGCGACGACGACAAGTCTGATCCGGGCGCGAACCTGCTGATCATCGAGACGGTCGACGAAAGCGGAGCGGCAATTGACCGCGGGTTTATTGCCGACATCATCGGCCCGGCCGACCAGCCCAATGCCTACACCTGGCTGCTGCCCACAGGATCTAGCGCGCCCGACTCCGCTGGTGGCACCACCGGTTCGAGCGGCCGGCTCGAATTCTCATGGATGCCGACCGATGACGTAAGCGACCCCGCGGCCTGGGCATCAACAATCAGGTTGGTCGAGCAGATACCCCCAGACTGGACACCGCCTGGCCCGATCGTCGACTGCGTGCTCGAACGTGCCGACGAGCAAGACAGCACCGTTTCGTTGTCGGTTGAGGCCTCCACTCCTGACGCGACAGCCGATCGGTTCGCGACCTACGCGTTCCCGAATCACAAGTTCCTCCCCGGCGACCTTGTTACGTGCTCACTGGTGAGCACGGAGTCACCGGCGACCACAACCACCAGCACGACGACATCGACAACAAGTACGACGTCGACGACGGTTCCTGAGACCACAACCACCGTGCCCGCCACTACCGAGGCGCCTACAACTACCGCTGACGCGACCACCACAACAGTGTTGTCAACGACGCTCTGGGAGGCAATGCAGGCCGACAGCAACTTGTCGGAATTTGTTGCTCTCGCCAATCAGGTCGGTCTGGG
>JAHRVJ010000296.1 GCA_019090765.1 Ilumatobacteraceae bacterium | reverse complement strand
ATGTCGGAAGTCATTGATCCCTAGTGAGTAATCATTCCGCCGGTGACGTTCATCGCCTGGCCAGTGCAGTAGTCGGCGTCCGAGGACGCGAGGAATAGCGCCATCGACGCAACGTCGGAGGGCTGGGCGAGTCGGCCGAGCGGTGACTTTGAGGACCACTCTGCAACCATCTCGGGGGTGCGGGTTGCAGCGCCCATCTCGGTCAATACATAGCCAGGGCAGATTGAGTTCACTGTGATTCCGTGTTCTCCGAGTTCGGCCGCTGCGACCTGCGTTAATGAGATGACGGCAGCTTTGGATGCGGCGTAGTGGGCCTGATTGGCTGCACCGGTCTTACCGCCCATGCTGGCCATGTTGATGATCTTTCCGCCGGTGCCCTGTTTAATCATGGCGCCCGCGGCGACTTGGGTTGTGAGCAGCATGGCTCGGACATTTACGGCGAATATCGAATCCCACTCGTCGGCGGAGATTTCAAGCAGAGGAGTGATCCGAAAGATCCCTGCATTGTTGAGCAATACGTCAACACGGCCGAGGTCGGTGATTGCAGACGTGACGGCCGAACGCGTGGCACATGGGTCAGAGAGGTCGCACTCGATCGCGGTGCCCCCCAGTTCAGACGCAAGCTGCTCAGCTTCGGGCAATAGCTTGTCGATGATTGCGACCTCGGCCCCTTGGCTGGCGAAATCACGCACAATCTGCGCTCCGATACCTTGAGCGGCCCCGGTGGCGACCACCCGGCAGTTTTCAAATCGCATGCCACTGGAGGCAGGGCGATGTGCGCGTTCCACCATGTTTCGACATCCTAGATCGCGGACCGTGTTTGGTTCATGCTCGAATGTGTTAACTCTGCGTTTCCTGGAGCCTGGTTCCCTTGCGCCACACAATGCGGTCGGCAGGACCAAACGCGATGGCCTCTCGGACGGAGTCGGCGCGTACAGCAAACATGTTCGATACGGCTCCGACTTCGATCGCCCCAGGGGGAAGCCCGAGTACTTGGCGGGGTGCAGCTGACACCGATGACCAGGCGTCAGTTGGCAAGAGGTGTGCGGCAATGACCATCAAGCCCGCTGTTTCAAATGGGCACCCTCTTCCGACAGGGTTGAACGGGTCTTGCAAGTTGTCTGCCCCGGCCGCGACAGTTACCCCCGCGGATTGCAATGCGGCCACAGCAGTGAGGCCTCGCGGCATTGGGTACTGCCCGCGTCCCTGGAGAAAGAGATTCGTATGTGGTAGAGCGACCACGCCAATGGCGGCCTCCGCGACTAGTTCGGCGATCTCTTGCTGCCGCCGATGTGATTGCATACCAAGACTTACGCAGTGGCTCGCGGTCACCCTGTATTCGAAGCCGGAGAGGACTTGGTGAGCGAGGTCAACGAGACCGAGCACATCTGAGTCGAGGGTTTCGTCGGTGTGGAGGTCAACGCCGACTCCATGGTCAGTGGCGGCTTCTAAATAGATCTCCGTGGCTGCAGCGAGATCGCCCTGGTCCTCAAGGTGTGGGCACCCGCCCACGAGGTCGGCCCCAGAACTGAGTGCCTCTTTAAGGAGTGCCCGCTGATCGGCGCCATCGGGTCCGACAATTGGTGAACCACAAAGAGCGACGATCTCGATGTCGATTACCTCGGCCATGCGCCGGCGCACTTCGGTCAGCGCCTCGATGCTGAGCAGCCCCTGCTCAGTGGTTGTGTCGGCATGGGTACGAATGGCGCTGTAGCCGTTGGCGGCCATGAGTTGGGCGGCGCGCTCGGCGCGCTCGATGGTGTCTTCGCGATCGAAGAGGTGGCGATGATTCGACATCGCCTCGATTGCACCCAACAGGTCGCCGGTCGGGTTCTCAACATGCTCAGCCAGGAAGGCCTTGTCAAGGTGAGCGTGCGGCTCCACAGCTGTTGGTAGGAGCAAGTAGCCGTCAAGATCGACCACTTCTTCGTCGGCCTGCGGAGTGAGCGAGCCGCCCACGGCCATTGCGCTGATCGAACCTTCGTCAATGCGCAAGTCACTGCTCGAAGTAGTAGAGCCTCGGGAAGTAATAGTCGCATTCTTGAGGAGGATTGAAGGCACATGCGCGAACATAGACGCCATGAGTGCAAACCGTGACCTGAAGCTAGGAGCATTTTTCTTTGGCGGCGTTGAGATGCCTGACGCGGGGGCTGGAGCCCCAAACCCGATGGACCGCCGTTTCTCAAATCAGGAGTGTTGGGATGCAACCCTCGACTATGTGAACTCTGCCAAGGAGGCTGAACGACTCGGGTTTGATTCTTTCTGGACCACTGAGCATCACTTTCAGTACGAGGGATACGAGGTCATCCCCAATGGCCTGCTCGTGTCGACCTGGATCGCGGCTCAGACAACCAAACTGCGATTTGGTGCAATGTTCAATGTCGTGCCGCAGTGGAATCCGCTGCGGCTCGCCGAAGACTTCTCGACGCTGCACAACCTGTCGGGAGGCCGCGCCATCCTTGGAGTTGGTCGCGGCACCGTGCCCCGGGAGCTGCTGCATCTCAATGACAAGGGCGTCTCGAT
>JAHRVJ010000295.1 GCA_019090765.1 Ilumatobacteraceae bacterium | reverse complement strand
CCATCCCCATCAATCGATGCGGGTGGCGAGGAACGAGCTTGGGGGCGCAGATTGGCGAAGCGTTTCGGTGTCGACGCCAAATACGACGCTAAAACCTTCATCTCCAAGTCAGGTGGCCAGAGCGGATTTCTCGATCACGAGTCCTCGAAGCCCGAAAAGCTCAATGCTGATGTTTCGAGTCTGTTTGAGGTCGTTCCCGTGAAGCGAGGTGGCGTCATGGTCGTCTACGGATGGACCATGGCCGAAGATCTGGTGAAGTTGGGTAAGCGTTAGCAACCTTCAATGACCGAGTTCGCCGAGGTGGTTCGCAATCGGCGGATGACTAGGGCATTCGATGATCGACCGCTCGAGAGCGGTCTTGTTGATCGACTTGTTGAGTTGGCGGCGCGTGCTCCGAGTGCTGGCAAGACTCAAGGCTGGCACCTTGTTGTTCTTGAAGGCCAGGAGGTCGCCAAATTCTGGGATGCCACACTTCCGAAATCGAAACGACCGTCGTTCCGTTGGAGGAAGTTGCTCGATGCTCCAATAATCGCGTTGCCGCTCGCCGACGCCAAGGCCTATACCGACCGCTACTCAGAGCCCGACAAAGTGAAGACTGGTCTGGGGGAGACCGAGGCAGCGTGGCCTGTGCCGTACTGGACAATTGACACCTCGATGGCGGTGATGACACTGCTGCTGGCAGCTGAGGATGTTGGGCTGGGGGCCTTGTTCTTCGGTGTGTTCAGTGGCGAGCGCGAACTCCGCACCTCACTTGGTATTCCGGATGGCTTGGAACTGCTGGGCGCGGTAGCGATGGGGTATCCGGCTACTGACGTTCGGCGTGATGATCGGCCCGGTGCGAGCGCCGCGAGGTCGCGACGGTCAGCAGGCCAGATCATTCATCGGGGTCGCTGGTGACCTGGTTCGCCGACCGGTTGCCGAGTAGTAGTTCTCCGAAGCCCTCCAGCGTGTCTTGAGGGGCTTCGCAGACGTAGTCGCGGCAGACGTAACCGAAACCTTCTTTTCGGTTCTCCCATAGCGGGGAGTCGTATGGTTCGCCCCACGCGAGTACCACCTCGGGTCGCCAGATGGAATGTGCGAGCCGGACCAAGTCAGGGCGATCTCCAACAATCGCGATTTCGGAGATTCCTCGGAGGCGTAGATCCGCTGCGAGGAGAGTATTGGAAAACGCGTTCGGCGACCTTTCGAGAATTCCGCCGATGAGCGTCAAGATACGGTCAGCATGGTTCGAATAGCGCTGGTCGCCGGTGAGGGCGGCCAGTCGGTAGAGCGCGTTGGCGGCGGTCGAATTTGCCGAAGGCGTGGCGTTGTCCGCGAGGTCCTTCTGTCTGATGATCAGCTGTTCAGCATCATCAGCAGTGGTGTAAACCCCTCCGTCTTGGGGGTCCCAGAAGTGTTCGAGCATGGTGTCGGCGGTTTCGATCGCGGCGGTGATCCAACGGGCTTGACCACTGGCTTCGGCCAGCCGGGTAAAGGCGTCGATCAGGTTGGCGTAATCGGCAGCAACGGCCGCGTGTCGAGCTTGCGGTTGGCCAGCGGCCTGCCAGCTTCGATACCAGCGGCCATCGGGGCCGCGGAGCTGATCGATCAGGAATTCACCATTCTGGATTGCCGCATCGAGCCAATCCGTACGCCCAGAGATCACTGCTGATTGCGCGAGCACCGACAGGAAGAGGGCGTTCCATTCGGTAAGCACCTTGTCGTCGAGTCCGGGCCGCGCCCGCTGGGCTCGGGCGGCATGGAGCAGGCGCCGGACCTCATCCAGTTCCACCGGTCGGGCGAGTTCACCACGTGCGGCCATCCGAGTAGGGATGGAGCGGCCTTCGAAGTTTCCCTCGTCGGTAATCCCGTACCACTCCAGAAATGATTCGACGGTCGCGGGGTCGACGTCGGGGAGTGCCGCCCGGACTTCATCGGGAGTCCAGGTGTAGAACAGGCCTTCAACGCCGTGGCCTGATTCGTCGGGAGAATCGGCGTCCTCTGCTGAGTAAAACCCGCCGGACGGGTCACACAGTTCGGTGAGTACGTATTCGATCGTTTCTTCCAGCACCTGGCGCCATTGTGGCTGACCGAGAACCATCAGCGCGTGGAGATAGATCCCGCAGAGTAGTGCCTGGTCGTACAGCATCTTCTCGAAGTGCGGCACGAGCCACTCCTGATCGACCGAATACCGAGCAAATCCTCCACCGAGATGGTCGTACATGCCACCAGACGCCATTGCGTCAAGTGAGGTCGTGACGATCTGGAATGGCACGTCGCTCTGTGCCGCCATTCCGGCGCGCAGCATGAGTTCCAAATTGAATGTGGAGGGGAACTTGGGCGCCTGTCCGAAACCTCCCCAGTCGGGGTCGAAAGCCTGCGCCAGACTTTGCACAACTCTGTTGAGCTCATCGGGGCCGGGAAGGTCATCGGCCGGTTTGATTTCTTCAGAATCCGTGATCACCTTGATGAGCGCGCTGACGTTCTTGCCGATGTCGTCGGGGCGGTTGCGGTAGACATCGTCGATCGACGTCAGCAGCTCAAGGAAGCCTTCTTTCGGGAAGTATGTGCCACCGAAGAACGGCTTGGCATCGGGAGTCATGAATACCGTCATCGGCCATCCACCGCGGCCGGTCATGGCCTGTACGGCTTCCATGTAGACCGCATCGATGTCTGGCCGCTCCTCGCGGTCCACTTTGATATTGACGTACAGGTCGTTCATGCGCGCGGCGACTTCGGCGTCTTCGAAACACTCATGGGCCATTACGTGACACCAGTGGCAGGCGGAGTACCCGACTGACAGCAGGATCGGCACGTTGCGTTCTTTGGCGGCAGCGAATGCTTCCGGTCCCCACGCATACCAATCGACGGGGTTGTCGCGGTGCTGACGGAGGTATGGAGATGTTTCTGCGGCTAGTCGATTCACGCTCGTGACCGTACCGAGCAATCCTGATTTCTGAGCCGCGGATCAGGCACCCATCGCGTGGTACCCGCCGTCAACGTGGATTATTTCGCCGGTCGTGGCTGGGAACCAGTCAGACAGCATTGCGACACACGAGCGAGCGACCGGCTCAGAGTTGGAAACGTCCCACCCGAGAGGTGCGCGCTCGGCCCAACTGTCTTCAAAGAGGGCGAAACCCGGAATCGACTTGGCGGCCATGGTTTTGATCGGTCCGGCAGCGATCAGGTTTGACCGGATTCCAAGCGGGCCAACTTCCTTAGCGAGGTAGCGCGAAACACTCTGGAGCGCCGACTTCGCGACGCCCATCCAGTTGTACGCGGGCCAGGCCTGTCGATTGTCGAAGTCAAGGCCGACGAAGGATCCGCCTTCGCTCATTAGCGGAAGGAAGGCGTCGGCGAGGGCCTTGAGGGAGTATGCGGAGATGTGCATCGCCACGGCGACGTCTTCCCAAGTTGCTCCCAGAAAGTCGTCACCGAGGCAGGCTTCGGGTGCGAAGCCAACGGCGTGCAGAACGCCATCCACGTGGCCCCATTTGTCGGCCAGGGCCTCGCGCACGTTGACACCGTGTTCGGGCACGGTGACATCAAGTTCGTAGACATCGATGTCGTCGCCCAGCTTGCGCGCCGTTCGCTGAGTTAGTTTGAGTGCCCGGCCGGCGCCAGTGAGTGCGATTGTTGCCCCTTCCTCGCGGGCGATTCGGGCCACGCCGAATGCGAGTGAAGCGTCGGTGAGGACGCCGGTGATCACAATGTTTTTGCCGTCGAGGAGACCCATGAGCGGAACCGTAGAGGATTGGAGGCGGCTTCTTGCAGGTCTTGCTCTTGAATGTGGCACGCTGTCACCATGCAAATTGGCATTCTTGGGGGAACCGGCCCAGCCGGACGCGGCTTGGCGGCACGGCTCGCGAGCACTGGAAATCAGGTCGTGCTGGGGTCGAGGTCCAAGTATCGGGCGATGGAAGCGCGCGATGAACTTGTCGCCAAGTGGCCTGACCTTGATGAGTTGCTCTCCTACGGCGACAATTCTGGGGCAGCGGCCTGTGATCTCGTGGTGATCGCTACCCCCTGGGACGCATCTGCTGGAACGGCGCAGGAAAGCGAAGAGGCGCTGGCTGGCAAGATTGTGATTTCAATGGCGAACGCCCTTGTTCGGGTGAACAAGGAGTTCCAGCCGCTGGTGCCGCCACGGGGGAGTGTGGCCGCTCACGTACAAGCAGCCGTACCGCGATGTCGTGTGGTGGCGGCTTTTCATCACCTCCCGGCAACCGAACTCGGCAATATCGAGGCGCCGATCGACTCCGATGTATTGATCTGTGGCGATGATCCGGCTGCGGTCACTCAGGTGAGTGAGATTGTCGAAGGCATCCCCGGATGTCGGCCTTTAGATGCGGGGGAATTGTCGAATGCGACGGCCATCGAGGCGTTCACTGCGGTGTTGTTGCAACTCAATGTTCGTTATAAAACTCGTGTTGCCCCGCGGTTAACGGGAATCAAAAGCGACCCTCGCGTTGTTGACGATTGACGATGCAACTTTACGACACAGCGAAACGCGCCATTGTCGCGTTCGAACCCGACGATCAGGTGCTCATGTACACCTGTGGGATCACGCCCTATGACGCCACTCACCTGGGCCATGCCGCGACCTTCATTGCGTACGACGTACTGCAGCGCCGGCTGATCGACATGGGGCACACTGTGAGGTGTGTCCGCAACGTAACTGATGTTGACGATCCGCTGTTCGAGAAGGCGCGGGAGTTGGGTGTCCATTACCTCGATCTGGCAGCCGGCGAGGAGGCTCGTTTCGAACGAGATTTGGAAGCACTGAACGCGTTGCCTGTGGCTGCTACGCCGCGGGCTTCTTCTGCGATTGCTGACATCAGGGGACTCATCGGCATGGTGCTGGACCGCGGGTTCGCGTACGAGTCGGGCGGGTCGGTGTACTTCGATGTCTCCAAGGTCGAGTCCTTTGGTTCCCTCAGCAGTTACTCCGAGGAGGAGATGCTGCTGCTGGCCAAGGAACGCGGCGGCAATATCGACGATCCGCACAAGCGCTCGCCGCTTGACTTTGTGCTGTGGCACCCCTCCGCTGAAGACGAGCCGTCCTGGGACACGCTGTGGGGTTCCGGCCGCCCTGGCTGGCATATCGAGTGTTCGGCACTTGCGCTGCGCGAGTTGGGCACCACGATCGATCTCCACGGTGGCGGCGCCGACCTGATCTT
>JAHRVJ010000294.1 GCA_019090765.1 Ilumatobacteraceae bacterium | reverse complement strand
GCGAGGGGGTCGCGCCGAGACTCATCGCAACGGGAATAGAGCCAGCTCCGATGAGGAAACGCGCGACCTGGTCGCGCTGAGACTCATCGGAGGGATCTGGGTTAGATGAGGCCTAGTTCGGCGACGGCGTCGCGTTCCGCGACGAGTTCGGCTGCTGAGGCGTCGATCTTGGCACGGCTGTAGTCGTCGATGTCGAGGCCCTGAACGATCTCGTAGTTGCCGTCTTTGCAGACGCAGGGGAACGACGAGATGATGCCTTCGGGGACTCCGTAGCTGCCGTCGCTCGGAATGGCCATTGAGACCCAATCGCCTTCGGGGGTCCCGTAGGTCCAGTCGCGGATGTGGTCGACCGCCGACGATGCTGCCGAGGCAGCCGAGGACGCACCACGCGCTTCGATGATCGCGGCGCCACGCTTAGCAACGGTCGGGATGTAGGTCGAGTCGTACCAGTCCTGGTCGCCGACAAGCTCGTGTGCGCTCTTGCCGTTCACTTCGCAGTGGAAGAGGTCGGGGTACTGCGTTGTGGAGTGATTTCCCCAGATGGTCATCTTGGTGATCTCGTTGACTGACACTTCGAGGCGCTGAGCGAGCTGAGTCTTCGCGCGGTTGTGGTCGAGTCGGGTCATCGCGGTGAAACGGCCAGGATCAAGATCCTTAGCGTTGCGCTGCGCGATGAGCGAGTTGGTGTTGGCCGGGTTGCCGACGACGAGCACCTTGACATCGCGCTTCGCTGACCGTGACAGTGCCTCGCCCTGCGGCTTGAAGATGCCGCCGTTGGCCGACAACAGATCAGCGCGTTCCATGCCCGCCTTGCGTGGCATGGCGCCAACGAGCAATGCGACATCGGCGTCACCGAAGGCGACATCAGCGTCATCGGTGCAAACGACCTCAGACAGCAGCGGGAAGGCGCAGTCGTCGAGTTCCATCCGTACACCCTCGAGAGCGCCGAGGGCTGGCGTGATCTCAAGGAGCTGAAGAGCCACGGGAGTGTCGGGCCCAAGCATGGAGCCCGATGCGATGCGAAAAAGAAGGCTGTAGCCGATCTGGCCTGCGGCCCCGGTTACAGCGACACGTACTGGAGTTGTCATCCCCCCAGCGTACGCCCGGTTCCTAGCGGCACCCACCCAGATCTCGCACCTGACGTGCCAACCTTGCAGTCGGGTCAGGCTTGACCGAGAACCGTACCGATCAGCCAGCTGTAGAAGTTCTGCCCAGACTGGGTGAGGTGGATCCCGTCGCTGTAGAGACAGTTCCCTTCACAGCTCGGCGCGAGCGCTTCCCAATCGATCACCGTAACGTTCGGATGGTTCGCCGGGGCAGCACGAATCTTGTCGTTATTCCCCGCAACCCACCCGCGATCTGCCTTATCTGTGAGCAACAACACAATTGGAACGTCAGCGAGGATCGCCATCATCTGATCGAAGGAATCCTGGCCGAAACCCCCATTTGTGCCGAGGTGGACAACAACAACTGACCCGAAAGTGCCGTTGTCGCGAATGGCGGCCATCTCCGGCAGATAGTTCTTCAGCTGCCGGTTCTTCTCGGCATCGACCTGGAAGCCGCGCCCCTGCAACTCCTCTGCCGCTCCGAGCATCACCGAATCTCCCATCGCTACGAGCGGGAACCCTGACTCACTTGGTGGAATCGTTAGCGCCACCAGCCCTTCGATGGTGTTGATCACACCAAGTTGCGTGAGCGGAGCCGGAGCGATTGTGGTGGGAGGAACCGTTGTTGGTACCGCCGTGGTTGGGGCGACAGTCGTTGCGGCGACGGTGGAATCTGGGACTGTGGTGACAGTCGCCTCTTGATCGGGGAGGGTGGTCGGCCCGACTGGCGTGACGACGGTCGGCGCGGTCACCTCAGGGTCCGTTGTGGAAGGCGTGGCAACGGTCGTCGCAGGAAGGGTCGAGGTCGCCGGAATATCGCCCTCGCCCGCGAGCAGCAGATCGGTGGTGAAATTCCCACCTTGGTCAAGCGCTTGAGCAATCTCGTTCTGCTGAACGTTGGCAGTTACGAGGGCCGCGCCGGCAACGAGTGCAATGACTGCTGCGATAGCCAGGCCGCTGGAGGCCGCCACCTTCAACCCGCGGCTCGATCGTGCTCGGAAGCGATTCCAACCTGCGATGAACTGGCCGGTTCTGATGGGGGTTTCGACGAACCGGTAGGACAGTTCGGTGATCACCCCAGTGAGCACCATTGCGAAGGCAAACTCGCGGACATTCAGAGAGTTCCCGGCCACGTGGCGAATAGCTTGATAGATCGGCCAGTGATAGAGATACAGCCCGTATGACCGGGTCCCGATCCACAACAACACCCTCCCTCCGAGCACCCGATTGGCGACGGAACCCTGATGGGTGACTGCGGCGATCAGCATCAGCGTGGCGACACCGAGCAGGAAGAAACCACCACGGAACAGGAATGGGTCGGCTCCCGAGGGCATACGAGGTAGACGTTCCAACACATCCAGCCGAACAGCACCAAGCCGCCGAGAGCTGCAACGTCGAATAGCCGACCTTTGGACCGCAACGGACTTCGGCCGATCGCGAACGGTCGCCAAACCATCGCGAAGGCAGATCCCAGCAGGATCCCACCGAGCCTGGTCGGCGTGCTGAGGTACAGCACGTCGATCTTGGAAATCGGGCGATCGCCGAGCCACCAATATGCGTTGGGCGTGACATTCGGCTCGCCAATCGGACCCGAGTAGTAGGTCAGGGCGACAAGCACGGTGATTGCGATCGCGGCCACAAACACCCATCTGCTCACGTCGGCGACACGGCGCGTACCTCGACGCCCTAGCACGAACATCATCACCACAGGCCAGAGCAAATAGAACTGTTCTTCAACGGCCAAACTCCACAAGTGGCGCAGCGGAGCGAAATCGCCCGCCGACGTGTACCCGAGCCCGACCCAGATCTGGTACCAGTTTGAGATGTAGAAGAACCCCGCGAACACGTCGCCTCGAAGCTGGCCAAGTGCATCGGACTCGAAGATCGCCGTCCAGACAGTGACCAGGGCCATCATCAAGAACAGCGCCGGCAGCAGTCGGCGGGCACGACGTAGCCAGAATTGTCCGAGGGAGATCTTGTAGTTCCGTTCGCGTTCGGCGATCAGCAGCAGCGTGATCAGGTAGCCCGAAATGACGAAGAACATTTCGACGCCGAGAAAGCCGCCAGGAAGCCACGAACTGTTGGCGTGATACACCATCACCGCGACTACGGCGATGGCGCGCATCCCGTCGAGGCCCGGCAGATACGGGACGCGACTGATCTGAGCGCGGACGTCAGCAGATTCCGGGGTGGCCCGCGTGGGGGCAGCGGTCGCCATGGGTGAACCAGTATCGCTGAAACGCAGGCTCAGTAGGTGGCAGGTTGGTGCAAGAGATCAACCGTCAGCCGCAGCGGTAGGGGCTGCAAGGCCGAGCGTGTTGCCAATCAACAAGGCGTAGTAGTCCTGTCCGTCTGGGCGGAGGTGGAAGCCGTCGTCATATAGGCAGTCGCCGGGGCATGACCTCACCAGCCCGGCCCAGTCGAGCAGCTCGACGTTGGGGTAGGCGGCCACAGTCTCGTAGATCAGAGCATTGTTCCCGGCGGTGTAATCGCGGGGAACATCGATGGTCAATAGCAAGACCTGGGGAACATCCACGAGTGCATCCATCATTCGCGTCATCTCGCCAGAGTTGATCGGACCGTTTGTTCCCAAGTGCACAACTGCTACATCACCCAGGCGACCCTGCTGCTCAAGTGTGAGGATCAGGTCGAGCCCATTGACAAACGACCTGCTCTCTTTGGCGTCAACAACAAAATCGAGTGCCTTCAATTGTTCCGACGCGCCCAACATCACAGAATCGCCGAGGGCGAGCTGGTCGAGTGCGACAGGCACCGCAGTTGTTGTGGTCGTCT
>JAHRVJ010000293.1 GCA_019090765.1 Ilumatobacteraceae bacterium | reverse complement strand
GTCGTCAATCGACGCTTCCAACTGGTGGGGAGATAGCCATGAGTGACGATTGGGGATACACCGTTCCGCCATCAGAAGCAGGCGGGCCGATCATGCAAGCGCTGGCCGAGGCCGATAGGCCACGCCACAGCGACAAGACCGCAGCACAGTGGTTGAAGACGAACCTGTTCAACAACTGGTACAACTCAGTCATCACCGCGGTCTTCGGACTCATCGCGCTCATCGGTGGGTACTTCGCGCTGAGGTTCGTGTTCGTAACCGCTCGGTGGGATCCTGTAGCAGACAACATTGAGTTGTTCATGCTTGGCTTGTTCCCGCGTGAGGAGGTGCCCCGCGTGATTGTGCAGGTACTTCTACTTTCGGGTTCAGTCGGCTTGATTGTCGGCTGGCTCAAGGCGAGAAGCCGGGCGACTGCCGACGAGGCGGGCATAGAAGTCACGAATACACCGATCCGCCAGTACGTGAGCTCATACTCTGCGCTCGGCCTCTTCCTGCTAGCCACGCTGGTTGTTGGTGCCGACACAATCGGGCCCTGGCTACTAATGCTGGGCTGTCTTGTTGCTGCGGCAACTGGTTTCCTCGCGACTCAGCCGCTCAGTAATCCAGCGATGAAGGTTGTGTTGTTGTCGCCGCTGCTGCTGGCCGCAGGGGTGCTTGGTTTCGTCGATGGTCTCGATGCCGGCCCGGCCTACCTCATTGCAGGCATCGCTGTACTGCTCCTATTCGCGGTGAGCTTCGCACAGTCGCTACCTGTCGCTCTGACGGTCGGCCTGCTCGCCGGAGTCGTTGGCTTCCAAACACTTAGTGGTTCAAGCGGGCTCGCTTGGCTATTCGTCCTGCTCGCGCTGCTACCTCTCGGGATGCACATCACTGGGCTCGCCACCGAACGGTTACCGCTGAAGTTCGGGTGGGGTGGAGCGGCAGTCATCGCCGCTGCACTCATCTGGCGCGCAACTATCGAACCGCTCGGCATCGTTACGTTGGTGCTGGCAATCATCCTGATCGCAGCAGTTGTTTCGCTGCTGCGCAAGGACGCGAGTCTCGCGATCCAAGCCGGAGGATTCACGATTCTCGGGGTGTTCGCTTGGGCCGCGTGCAAAGCAGCCGACGTGAGCGGTATCGACTGGAGCGACTGGGGTGGCCTCCAACTAAACATCGTGGTGGCAGGCTCAGCCACGGTCTTGGCCTTCCCAATCGGACTGTTGCTAGCACTCGGTCGGCGGTCAAGCTTGCCGGTCGTGCGCTACATGTGCACTGCCTATATCGAAATCATCCGCGGGGTGCCGCTGATCTCGTTGCTGCTGATGGGTGCCTTCTTCATCGGGTTCTTTCTCAACAGTGACACCCCACTCTCCGAAGTCACACGGGCGACAGTCGCCGTCACGATGTTCTCCGCCGCCTACATCGCCGAGATCGTCCGCGGCGGTCTACAAGCCGTCGCAAAGGGACAGACCGAGGCTGGTCAAGCACTCGGACTACCAGCATCGAAGATCACACGACTACTGATCTTGCCGCAAGCGCTCCGCGCCGTAATTCCGTCGATGGTCGGGCAGTTCATTTCACTGTTCAAAGACACCTCGCTGCTATCGATCATTGGAATCCTGGAGTTTCTCGGAGTCCGCGAAATCGTTCACGCTCAACCTGACTTCCGCGGCTTCGGGATCGCCGAAACTCTCGTTTTCGTCGCCTTCGGGTTCTGGGCAATTTCGTTCACTATGTCACGCGAGAGCCAAAGGCTCGAACGCAATCTCGACGTTGGCGACCGATGACTATTCACATTTCGACCATGCCCCACCTTCAGGAGGACTCCTGTAATGAGTGACACCAGTACCAACGCACCCGACGCGGTATTTGCCGACGCCACGAAAATGATGGGTTCGTCAGACGAAGTGATGATCGACGTGCTCGGCGTCGACAAGTTCTTCGGTGACTTCCAAGCCCTATCCAACATCAACATGCGTGTCGGCAAGCAGGAAGTCGTAGTGGTCATTGGGCCGTCAGGATCGGGCAAGTCCACACTGATCCGCTGCATCAACCGGCTGGAAAAGCACGATCGAGGACAAATCCTCGTTGGGGGCATTGAATTGTCCGACGACATCCGCAATATTCAGGAGATCCGCCGCGAGACCGGCATGGTCTTCCAGAGTTTCAACCTGTTCCCTCACCTCACCGTGCTCGAAAACATCACCCTCGCACCGCGTCAGGTTCGCAAGATCCCCAAACGCGAAGCAGAAACAACCGGAATGGAACTCCTTGAGAAGGTCAAGATTCCCGATCAGGCGCACAAGTTTCCGGGTCAACTGTCGGGCGGTCAGCAGCAACGAGTCGCTATCGCGCGCTCGCTGGCAATGGCGCCCAAGGTGATGCTGTTCGACGAGCCGACCTCAGCACTCGACCCTGAGATGATCAAAGAAGTGCTCGACACAATGAAGGAACTCGCCATATCGGGCATGACGATGATCGTGGTCACCCACGAGATGGGCTTCGCCCGCGAAGTTGCCGACCGTGTGCTGTTCATGGCCGACGGGCAAGTTGTCGAGGTCGGAACTCCCGACCACTTCTTCGACAACCCGAGCGAAGATCGCACCAAACTGTTCCTGTCACAGATTCTCTGACACAGCAGCAGTCCAGTGGTCTGCTAACAACTGTCGGGTGGAAGAGCCGACTAAGACTAAGAAGTCACCAGCCCGCCTATTGATGTGGGGAGCCATCGGCGTCGTGGCGCTCATAGCGCTCGTTTACGGCGGGATTCTCTTCTATGTCAATGTCATCAACGACTCGCCAGACAAGCTCGACGAAAGCGACCTCAGCGCGGCAGTAGCCGCCACCACCTTGCCGACCACTGAACCGACGACCGGTAACAGCGGTACCGAGCCGCCCGCGGCAACCGATCCAGCGACAACCGGTCCCGCAACGACCGACGTACCAGGCGCCGACCCGACGGCCGGATTCGACGGCGATTGGTCGCCAACGAACGGTTCTGAGTTCGGCTACCGTGTTGAGGAAGTACTCGCCGGAGTCAATACCACCGCGGTTGGCCGTAGTAGCGACATCGAGGGTCTGCTGACCATCGATGGCACTACTGCAACTGCAGTCGAGATCGAAGTGCAAG
>JAHRVJ010000292.1 GCA_019090765.1 Ilumatobacteraceae bacterium | reverse complement strand
GGTGACGCCGGCTCAAATAGGCCCGCGAATCCGGGCTCTAACACTCACGTCAGTTTAGGCTTGCGCGCCAGGGTTCTGCAAGGCGGGTCACCGTTACTGCTTGGTCAGACCTGCGGTTTGCATCGACAATTGCGGCAAACGTGGGATGACGGAACTCACAGAACTGCAGCGAGGGGTGCGTGGCGGCGGCGACCCCGCCGGGTCACGACATCGTGTAGATCGATCTTCAGATTGCCGAGGCCGGAGCGTTAGTCGGTCTCGAGTTCGTTGAATGAGGCCGGCCGATAGCTCCGATCGCCGACATCGTCTTGGAGATTTTGGTCAGCGAGGCGCCGCGCCGGGGCGGACGACGCCGGTCTCGTAGGCCAGGACGACAGCTTGAACCCGGTCGCGGACACCGAGCTTGGTAAGAAGCCGGCTGACGTGGGTCTTGGCGGTCGCCTCGCCTACGAACATCGCCGCGGCGATCTCTCGGTTGCTGAGACCGTGGGCGAGCAGTTCGAGTGCTTCGTGTTCGCGGTCAGTGAGATCATCAGGCAGCGCGGCAGCAACAGAGGTGGGTTCGGGTTGGGCAGCGAATTCTTCGATGAGCCGTTTGGTGACCGAGGGTGACAGGAGTGCGTCGCCGGCCTCGATCACCCTGACCGCGGCGACTAGTTCCTTTGCAGGAGTGTCCTTCAACAGGTACCCGCTGGCACCGGCTCGCATCGCTCCGTACACGTACTCATCGAGGTCGAACGTCGTCAGCACGAGCACCTTGGTGTCACAGCGTTGGTCAGCAGAGATCAGTTTCGTGGCCTCGATGCCGTCGAGGACGGGCATCCGGATATCCATGAGCACCACATCAGGGCAGGTGCGTTGGCACAGTTCGACTCCGAGCCTTCCGTTCTCGGCGTCACCGACCACGTCGATGTCGGGCTGTGCGCCGAGGATCATGGTGAACCCATCGCGCATGAGCGCCTGGTCGTCGACGATTGCAACTCTGATGGTCATGCGGTTTCATTTCGTTCTGAGGGCGTTGCCGGGACAACGCTGGGACGGGTTGATGTGTCGACGGGAAGGGTGGCTCGGACCGTGAAGCCCCCGCCGGGCTGCGGGTCTGCAGAGAGTTCTCCGCCGTAGATCTCGACGCGTTCGCGCATGCCGACGAGTCCGTTGCCGGTACCTGTTGTGGCGAGCTTCGACATCGCGCCAGCGCCGTTGTCGGTGATCTCGAGCGTCAGCCCGGTTTCGCTGTAGCACAGATGGACATCGGCGGTGGCGGATTGGCCGGCGTGTTTTCGAGTGTTTGTGAGCGACTCTTGGACGATGCGGTATGCCGTGAGTTCGATGCCTGCCGGCAGGGTGCGTTGGGTGCCGGTGATCATGAGTTCGGTCGGGAGTCCCGCTGCAGTGGAGTGGGCGACTGCTTCAGCAAGGTCGGCGAGACCGGGTTGAGGCGATCGGGAGGTGGGGGTGTTGTCGTCATTGCGGAGTGCGCCGAGCATTCTTCGGAGTTCGGTGAGCGAGTCTCGTCCCACGCTTTCGATGTTTGCCAGCACCTGGACGGTCTTGTCTGGGTCGGTTCGAGCGACCTCTTGCGCGGCGGCGGCCTGGACCGAAATCACGCTGATGCCGTGGGCGACGACGTCGTGCATTTCACGCGCGATCCGCTGGCGTTCCTTGGCCACGGCCATGTCGGCTCGAAGTTCAAGATTCTCCTCGGCCTGGGATGCGCGTTGTTCGAGGTCGATGATGCGTTGGCGTCGCTGATACACGACCTCTCCCAGCAGGGCAGCCGCCACGTGCACGGCGACGAAGCCGATCGCAACGATCAGAGGGTCGGTCTTTTCGACCGTTGACCATGGCGACCATGCAAGAGCGGACACGACCAAGGTGACGACGGCGACATGCCGCGACGTGCGCCGGCGACCGCGGCCATGAGCGGCAGCGCTATAGATCGCGATGACGGCAGCGCCGTCGAACCCCAGTGGGTAGTCGAGGGACCAATACAGTCCGATCGACGCGCACACGACATACATCGATCCCAACGGATACCGAAGACGGTATGAGAGCGGGAGTGTCTGGCCGATCAGCAGTATGTAGGCAAGTGCACCGGCGCTGCGGCCGCGACCTTCGCCGTTGAAGTAGACGTCGGCGATGGAGATCAAACAGAACGAGGAGAAGACAAATGCGTTGATGCCGAATGAATGTGCCTTGGCCCATTGTCGCTGCGTTCGCCATCGCTGGAAGGTCCCGCGGTTGGGTCGGCCGGGCGTGCTGTAGCTGGCTCCCGCCAGGTCGGTCATTGCTCGATCTCGACGAGCGGGGTCTCGGGCGAGGCGTGTAGTTTGCCGTCTCCGGCTTCCTCGGTGGGGAGCGTTGCGCAGATCGTGTATCCGCCACCGGTCCTAGGGCCGGCGGAGAGCGAACCACCGTAGATCTCGACCCGTTCACGCATTCCTATGAGCCCGTTACCGCCACCGGAGCTTGAAAGTCTTGAGACGGCCCCCTGCCCGTTGTCGGTGATGTCGATGACCACATCGGTGGGCTGGTATTCAATGGTCACCGTCGCACGAGCCGTCGGGCCTGCGTGCTTGAGTACGTTGGTCAGTGCTTCCTGCACGATTCGGAAGCCGGAGAGTTCGATCCCCGCAGATAACTCTCGCACTTCGCCGGCAATGACCAGTTCGGTAGCCACGCCGGCACTGATCGAGTCTTCGACGGCTCCTGACACGTCGGCCAGACTCGGCTGCGGAGTCAGTGATGCGGCCGACTCTGCTCCCTCGCGGAGTACGCCGAGCAATCGGCGCATTTCGTTGAGCGACTGGCGCCCGACGCTCTCGATGCGTTCCAACACCTCCGTAGCCTTGTTCGGGTCGTCGTGGACGATCTCCTGAGCGGCGGCGGCCTGCACGGAGATGACGCTCATCCCATGGGCGACGACGTCATGCATTTCTCGGGCGATCCTGCCGCGCTCTTCGGCAACCGCACGTGCGGCGCTTGCCTGTCGGTCAGCCTCAGCAGCGGTCGCACGGTGTTCGGAGTCAGCAAAGATCCGCTGACGGTTACGAACGAAGATTCCGACCGCGACGGTTCCGAGAAGGAGCGACAGCATGCCCGCGGCGCTATCCATGTCGTAGCCGTCGGGCGTGTCGATCACCGTGAAGCTGGCCACCGTGAAGAGCGCCGGCGCAGCAACGAGGATTGCGATCCATGCTCGACGACGGTCGCTGGCGTGAGCGGCGACTGCGTAAAAGCCCGACAGACCGAGCAGCGACAGAAACTCGCCTCCGTCGCGTAGGTAGAACATTCCGACCGTCGTGATGACGATGGCGAACACGGTGAGCGGGAAGTGCCTCCGAAAGACCAAACTGCCGGCGGCGAACGCGATAGTGAGGTAGGCGAACGTATCCGCCCCGACGGCGCCGGCGTTCGAGCCAGGTTCGAGGGCCTCGATGACGCTGACGACACCGACCAACGCCGCAAACACGGCATCTGCCCGGAGGTGCTGATCTGCGGGGAGCAGTTTGATTGCGTCCCTCAGGCGTATCAGCGGTCTGTTCATGCCATCGAAACTAGTGGGCGGCCGTTTGTGAGCCGTCCGGCAATGGGTTGATGCCTGTTCCGCCGATGTGATGACGTGCCGTGCGGGAACGTAATCGCGGCGGAGAGCGGTACCGGCGTTGACCCTCGTGGACCACCGGTCCGTCGATGTGATGAGGGTGGCGCCCTCTTGGAGGTGACGTTCGGCTGAGTCGCAATCACGACTTCGCCGGATGACGGCGACCGCCCACTTCGTCAACCTTGGAAGTGTCACTACGACACTCCGACCAACAAACGAAATTGGAACCAAATGACACTCCTCATCGATTCTCCCAGCACACCCGGAACACTCGTGGCAGCCGCATCAGCCCGTGGCGCCACGAAGGTCTACGGCTCTGGCGACACACAGGTTGTTGCACTCGATCATGTTGACGTCGACTTTGCCGTCGGCCAGTTCGCCGCCATCATGGGCCCGTCCGGTTCGGGCAAGTCAACCCTCATGCATTGCATGGCGGGGCTTGACCGACTGAGCGGAGGGTCCGCAACTGTCGGCGATGTCGACATAACCACTGCCAGCGAGAAGCAGCTCACCTTGCTGCGCCGCAATCGGCTCGGCTTCATTTTCCAGGCGTTCAACTTGGTCCCGACGCTGAGCGCGATTGAGAACATCACGCTTCCGTTGGACCTGGCCGGCACGAAACCCGACCAAGCGTGGGTTGACCACGTCGTCGAAACCGTCGGGCTGTCAAATCGGTTGGGCCACCGACCGGGCGAGCTGTCGGGTGGGCAGCAGCAACGCGTCGCCGTTGCTCGCGCTTTGGCCTCGCGGCCGCAGATCATCTTCGCCGACGAACCGACTGGCAACCTCGACAGCACGACCGGTTCGGAGATCTTGGCATTCATGCGCCACGCCGTCCGCGACCTCGGGCAGACGATCGTCATGGTCACCCACGATCCCGTTGCTGCCAGCTACGCCGACCGCGTCGTATTCCTTGCCGACGGTCAGATCACTGACCAGCTGTTCGAACCCACCCCAGACACCGTGCTCGACCACATGCGCCGGCTCAGCAACTGAGCCTCCGGCCCGACACACACCGCCGGCCACCTGACCAACCCACACCCTTTCCGATTGGACCCTGATCATGTTTCGACTCACTATCAAGAACCTCCTGGCGAACAAGGTTCGTTTCGCCCTCACCACCTTTGGCGTCACCCTCGCCGTTGCCTTCGTCGTCTCGGCATTCGTGCTCGGCGACGGCTTACGTAGCAGTTTCACCGACGTCTCCGAAGAGATCACCGCCGGCGTCGACATTGAAGTCCGCAATGTCGCCGACTTCGGAGATGC
>JAHRVJ010000291.1 GCA_019090765.1 Ilumatobacteraceae bacterium | reverse complement strand
CACTTCTTCCTCGATCGTGTTTCACGGCGAATGCGCGGCCTGTACGGCCGTTTCCGAACGGTCGAACTAGGTCCCAACAGCAACACTCTCCAAAGGAGATCCGAACATGCCAAGCCTCAACGGCACCCAGACACACGACAACCTGAAAGACGCATTTGCCGGCGAGAGCCAGGCCAACCGCCGCTATCTCTGGTTCGCCCAGAAAGCCGATGTTGAGGGCTACCCCGACACCGCGGCGCTGTTCCGTTCGGTCGCGGAAGGTGAAACCGGCCACGCGCACGGTCACCTCGAATACCTCGCCGAAGTCGGCGACCCAGCGACCGGAGAGCCGATCGGTGATACCGAGGAGAACCTGAAGGCCTCCGTTGCTGGCGAAACCTACGAGTACACCCAGATGTACCCAGGATTTGCCAAGTCGGCTCGTGAAGAGGGCTTCGATGAGATTGCCGATTGGTTCGAAACTCTTGCACGCGCGGAAAAGAGCCACGCCGGCAAGTTCACCGAGGGCCTTTCCGCTCTCTGAGACTCCGATTGCTGAGGTCGCGGCCAGTGGCGCTTGATGCGCCGTGGGTCGCGGCCTAGCTGGACTCCTTATGACAACGATCTACGATCCCGCCAACCCGCTTTACCTCGATGAGGCTGACGTCCGCGAGGAACTGACCAGGGTTTACGACCTTTGCCACGGCTGTCGGCTGTGCTTCAGATACTGCACGTCCTTTCCGACACTTTTTGAAATGATCGACAAGCACGAAGATCAAGATGCCGGCCGGATGACCCCCGCCGAGCAAGACCAAGTTGTCGACGAATGCTTCCAATGCAAGCTCTGCTACGTGAACTGCCCGTATATCCCCGAGCTGCATGAATGGGAGCTTGATTTTCCTCGCTTGATGCTCCGGGCCAACGCAATGCAGTGGGAACACGGTCTCAAGTCGATTCGTGAGAAGTCGGTCAGCAAGATGATGAGCCGCACCGATCTGATCGGAACCGTGTCATCGGCAACTGCGCCCATCAGCAACAAGGTGATTTCCGCCAAGCCTGGTTCGTTGGTTCGCAAGGTGGTGGCCAAGGCCACCGGTGCTTCCGCGGTGCGGCTGCTTCCTACCTACTCCCGAACACGGTTCTCAACCTGGTTCAAGAATCGCCCCAAGGTGCGACTCGGCAAGCGCCAAGCCAAGGTCACGGTGTTCCCCACCTGTCTCGTCGAATACCAAGAGCCTGAGATTGGCCAAGACCTCGTCAAAGTGTACGAACACAACGGCATCGAATGCAGCAACACCGACGCTTCGTGTTGCGGAGCGCCGTGGCTGCACTCGGGCGATATCAAGCACTTCACGAAGGTCGCTGAAAAGAACATCAAGGTGCTGGCCGCCGAAGTGCGCGCCGGTACCGACATCGTTGTACCGCAACCGACGTGTAGCTACGTGCTCAAAAAGGACTACGTCGAGTACGTCGGGGGCCCAGACGCCGAACTGGTTGCAGAACACACCTACGACACCTCTGAGTACCTGATGATGGTGCACAAGGCCGACGACACCGTGCTCAAGACTGATTTCAACGGCGACACACTCGGGAAGATCACCTACCACACGCCCTGCCATCTACGGGCCCAAAACATTGGCTTCAAGAGCCGAGACCTCATGAAGCTGACGGGAGCGAAGGTCAAGCTCGTGCAGCAGTGTTCCGGGATCGACGGAATGTGGGGGATCCGTGATGGCAACGAAGAAATCGCTATCCCCATCGCGGAGAAATTAAGCGAGCAAATCGATCGGGCTGGTGGAGACGCTGTGGCGGGGGACTGCCACCTCGCCAACACTGCCATTGTTGAGCAGACCGGTAGCGAGGCCCGTCACCCGCTACAGATTCTTGCTCGCGCCTACGGCCTCCCCGACGAGTCCTGACTATGAATTCACCTGACTCCCGCAAGCTGGCACTCGACGACATCGCCGACGTGCGCGCCTACGAACGCGAACGTCCAGCCTTCCGGAAGGCTGTAATCGAAACCAAACGTCGGCGACGGATTGCTTTTGATCCAATCCTCACGTTGATGTTCGAGAATCGTGACACGATGCGGCTGCAGGTTCAAGAGATGGCCCGAGTCGAGAAACTCGTCACCGACGAAGCGATCCAGATCGAAATCGACACGTACAACTCGATGATCCCCGCCCCAGGACAGCTTTGCGCAACGTTGTTTCTTGAGCTGACTTCCGACGACGAAGTGCGCGGATGGCTACCGAAACTGGTTGGAATCGAGCGGTCGTTGCTGATTGTTCTTCCCAATGGTGAACAAGTTCGGGCGATCACCGAAGAACAGCATGCCGAGCAGTTGACACGTGAAGAAGCGACTGCAGCGGTCCACTACATCCGCTTCGAATTCACCCCTGACCAGGTGGAATCGTTCGCAGCCGGACCAGTTCGGATCGAAATCGATCACCCCGAATACCGCCAATCTGCCGAGATGACCCCTGAAATGCGGACCGAACTACTCGTTGACCTGCTCCCCTGAGCGGCAAGTTCACGAAATATTGTTGGCGCGCGCTCCAAGCGGGCTCTAGATTCGGTTGCGCAGTGGGCTGGGGAGTGTCACCGCGGGCATTTAGGAGTATTGGGGATTCGAAGAGCAATGTCGGCACAAGAATTGAAGTGGTGGGATCAGGGAGCCTGCAAGGGGCTTGACGCGTCTGTGTTTTATCCAGACGACGATGACGATGCCTCAGTTGCTAAGGCTGTATGCGAGGGGTGTCCGGTCAAGATTGCCTGCCTGGAACACGCCCTTGCCGTCCGTGAAAGGGTTGGCGTATGGGGCGGTACCACCGAGCGTGACCGTCGCCGGATCAGCCGTCAGCGTCGCCGCTCCGCCTGAAACTGGTATTGGGCTTCGCCCCGATGGGTGTGGGTGTCTACAGTTTCGATGATGTCGGCTCCTGAACAAGCTCATGATTGGCCTGCTCTCCTGAAGACTCTGCTGGTTGGGGAAGACCTCAGCGAGGACCAGGCGGCGGGAGCGATGACTGCGATTTTGAGCGGAGAATCAACGGCCGCGCAGATTGCGGGCTTCCTTGTTGCACTGCGGGCGAAAGGGGAAACCTCCCAGGAGCTGTCGGGGCTGCTCGCCGCCGCGCTCGCCGCGGCCGGATCTGTGCCGCTGACCGAGCTGGAGCGCGAGGCTGCGGTTGACGTCGTCGGTACCGGTGGAGACGGATCGCACTCGATCAATATTTCCACAATGGCCTCGCTGGTTGTCGCTGGCGCTGGCGTGACAGTTTGCAAGCACGGCAACCGGT
>JAHRVJ010000290.1 GCA_019090765.1 Ilumatobacteraceae bacterium | reverse complement strand
CTGAACAGTCAGGCGTCTGGAAAGAAGCGGGCCAGCGGACACGATCGACATCGTCGGCGCGGCCAAGTGCTGCCGCCAGGGGAGAAGGTCCTTGACCGAATCGGCGCAACTTTGGTTCGATTCCTGCGAGGTGCGCGGTATCGTGTCTGTTCGCTGCGCGCCGCCGTAGCTCTATTCCCGATTAGACGAGGTTCTGCGTGAAATTCAAGAAGGGCGAAACCGTCATCTACCCCCAGCACGGTGCGTGCGTTGTGCAGGGGACCAAGAAGATGGAGTTCTTCGGCGAGAAGCAGGAGTACCTCGTCCTGAAGACAGTCATCAACGAGATGACTCTCAAGGTGCCGATTTCGAGTACCGACGATGTCGGCGTTCGCCCTCCCGTGTCGGCTGACGAACTTGAGGATCTTGTGGCAGTGCTTGCCAAGCCGGATCCCCGTGTTCCGTCCAACTGGAGCCGCCGGTTCAAGAACCACCAGGAAAAGCTCAAGAGTGGCGACGTGTATCAGGTGGCCGAAGTTGTTCGAAACCTTGCTGCCCGTAACCGCGACGCGTCGCTGTCGGCCGCCGAGCGAACCATGTACGAGCGGGCCCGCGTGAACTTGATCTCGGAGATCTCGCCAGCGCTCAAGGTGCCCGCTGAAGACGCTGAGGAATATCTCGACGAGGCGCTCGCCAAAGGTGTGCTTAAGGCTGGCACCGAAGAAGAACCGAAAAAGAAGAAAAAGAAGTAGCGCCGGGTGGGCTGCGTCGGCAGTTCCCTCAGAGTTGGAAGCGCACCGTCACCGGTAGGTGATCGGAGAGCTCCGCCCAATTCCGCCCACCCGCTGGAACCGTTGTAGTCACGTGGTGGGCGTTGGCTGGAAGTAGCACGTGATCCAATAGCTGGTCTGGCGAGCTTGCCGGATTGGTATTGGTTGGAACGATGTGTTCGACACCCGGAAGTGCGTAAATGATGCTTCCGTCGTGAGCATCGTTGAAGTCTCCAGCGACAATCACGGGGGTCTCATCACCGTGTTCGGCCACTAGGTCCGCCAATCGGAGCGCCTCCGCTCGCCGTTCCGAAGGTGCATTATGTGGCGACAGGTGAGTGTTGTAGATCAGGTATGCGCTTGAGTCAGCACGCCCGACTAGTGCCCACTGCACGATTCTTCGGCGCCAACTCCAAGAACGTTGCGACTGAGAAAGTTCTGTGTGCCCGGCGGCGCCAAGCGCGTGCGGCGACATGATGGCCATCCCCTCGGTTAGCCACGGTATGGCCCGTGTGTAGGGGCTGTGTTTCCTCGCCCACGAGAACTGCATGCCGAGTTCGCTCGCCAGCGACGATGCTTGGCTTCGCCGGATCTCTTGCAGCGCGACCACATCGGGTGTCTCGCGCTTGATTGCGGTTGCCAAACCGCTGATGTCGGGGCGATGCGAACCGTGCACGTTCCAGGTGAGCACCGTCCACTCGGGGGAGTCGTTCATGTAACGAGTGTGGCCTTTGGCGTGACCGATTGGAGGGATTCCCGTATACGGCTGCTCGCTCCGAGGGATGGCCCGGCCAACGCCGGAGAACCTGCCAGACTCTCCAAGTGACAAAGATCGCGTTTCTTGGAATGGGCGTCATGGGCGCACCGATGGCGAGGCACCTCGCGAAGGCTGGCCATGAGGTGGTTGTTTACAACCGAACGGCCGCCAAATCGTTGGCGTGGGTGGCCCTCAATGGCGGCCAGGCAGCGCCGACGCCTTCTGAAGCGGCGAGCGATGCAGATGTCGTAGCTCTCTGTGTTGGTAACGACGACGATGTCCGCGAGGTGGTGCTTGGAGCCAACGGTGCACTGGCTGCGATGCGGCCGGGAACGATTCTGGTCGACCACACGACGGCTTCGGCAGGCCTTGCCCGTGAGCTGGCGGGTGCGTGCGCTGAAGCGTCGGTGGGTTTCGTTGACGCGCCGGTTTCGGGTGGTCAGGCTGGTGCTGAGAACGGTCAACTCACCGTGATGTGTGGCTGCGACGATGACGAGGTGTTTGACCAGGTCAAGGACATAGTTGACGCTTTCGCCAAGTCGTGCGTACATCTCGGTCCGGTCGGATCGGGCCAGCTCGCCAAGATGGTCAATCAAATCTGTATCGCCGGGTTACTCCAGGGGCTTGCGGAGGGGATCAGCTTCGCGAAACGCGCCGGTCTCGATATCGACCAGGTGGTCGAAGTAATCGGGGGAGGCGCAGCTCAGAGTTGGCAGATGGACAACCGGGCTCGCACCATGGCAGCTGGCGAATTTGACTTCGGATTCGCGGTCGAGTGGATGCGCAAGGATCTTGGGATCTGCTTCGAGGAAGCCGAACGCAATGGTGCCCGCTTGCCAATGACCGTTCTCGTCGACCAGTTTTATAAGCAGGTTGTAGAACGCGGCGGCGAACGCTGGGACACCAGCAGCCTCGCCGAACTTCTCGAAAACCCCTGAGTCGATTTCCGATGAGTTTCAGCGCGACCTGCTCGCGCGAACTCTCATCGATGAGTCAGGTGTCGGGGCTCATGTGCCCGTGGGCGAACTCGAACACACCCTGATCGAACGAGAACTCGATTGTGTTGCCGTCGGGATCGTGAACCATGCAGACGTACCCGACCGGCGCGGGCAGTTGGATCGGAGCGAGGTGGAGGAGCCCCTGCGCCTCAGCGGTAGCGGCCGCGGCATCGACATCTTCCCGAGACGCGAGCTCAATGCCGAGGTGAGCAAACGGGCCGAGAGTTGACGCTGGAGAGTCAATGTAGGGATCGTGTTCCGGAAAGAACTGAGCGAGAACGAGGATGAACGGTGAATCCGGGTTGTCGGGGTG
>JAHRVJ010000289.1 GCA_019090765.1 Ilumatobacteraceae bacterium | reverse complement strand
TGGTCGCCGGAACGCGTGGCGGAGGCGGCGCCCCGGGATTCAGTCCTGACCCGATTGTGTACAAGGAACTAACGATCAGGGGTTCACTCGGGGTCGACTATCCCGCCTACCAGGCTGCAATCGACTTGCTCGTGACCAGGCGTTGGCCCTTCGAATCGCTGCCTCGGGAGGTCGTCGGATTCAATGGGCTCTCCACCCTCCTCGACACCCTTTCGGGCACCACACCAGACTCGATTCCTCCCCTACATGGTGTCTTCGCACCTGACAGCTGAACTCAAACCAACCCAGAAGGGATACCAAGATGACCACGTCAAACCGGGTACCGATGCTCGATGTAGATGAAGCCAGGCGGCGAGCGGCCGAACACGGCGTGCCCGAGAATATGGCCGAGCTGGCGGTGTTTCGCGTGACCCTGCACCAGCCTGGCGTTGCCGCGGCGTTGGCCAAGCTGCTCAATGAACTGCTCTGGAACGGGGTGCTCGATGCACGCCTACGCGAGCTGATCATCATGCGGCTTGGGTGGGCTGGAAACTCGGTTTATGAGTGGACGCAGCACTGGCGCGTGTCGCGCATGCTCGACATCCCCGAAAAAGACCTGCTGGCCGTCCGTGATTGGCGCAACGCCGAGCACTTCGGCGCACCGGAACGAGCTGTACTGGCTGCCACCGACGAAACGATCGAGAACGGCGAGATCAGCGACAGCACCTGGGCCGAATGCCGCGCGGTATTTGACGATGATGCGGTCCTCGTCGAAATCGTGGCCGCTATTGGCAATTGGCATATGTTTTCTGCATTGCTCAAGTCGCTCGATATTCCCCTCGAAGAGGGTGTCGAGCCATGGCCACCCACAGGCGAAACACCAACCGGAAAGAACGGATAACCACAATGTCAGAACAAGGATGGACCTTCGCCGAACTGTGGGAGACCGCTGCGGCACAGTTGCCCGACGCTCCTTTCGCGAAGCAAGGCTCCAAGACCGTCACCTGGGCCGAAGCCGAGCGGCGCGCTGAAGGAACTGCCCGATACCTGCTCGACCAGGGCGCCCAAAAGCAGGACAAGGTCGCACAGTACCTGTACAACAGCATCGAGTATCTCGAGACCTTCTTCGCCTGCTACAAGGCATCTCTCGTTCCGGTCAACACCAACTACCGCTACGCCGCTGATGAGCTTGTCTACCTATGGGACAACGCTGACGCGGTCGCCGTGATCTTCCACGGGACCTTCGTCGACACGATCGAAGAAATCAAAGATCGGGTGCCGAAGGTTAAGACCTGGTTGTGGGTCGACGACGGATCCGGACCCTGCCCGGATTGGGCTGTTCCCTATGAAGACACCGTCGACACCCCGGGCGAGCCGGTCGCTGATCGTGTCGAGCGCAGCGGTGACGATCTCTACATGCTGTACACCGGGGGAACCACCGGCATGCCCAAGGGCGTGATGTGGCGCCAAGACGACCTGATCGTGGTCCTCGGCGCTGGCCTCGGCCTCAGTGTTCCCGATGAATACGATCCCGACTTTGCAGCTGCCGGGCTCACCCAGCCTGGCCCCGTGGGGATGCCGGCGTGTCCGTTGATGCATGGAACCGGCTCGCTCACATCCTTCGGCACTCTCAACTCCGGCGGCTGCATCGTCGTGCTCGAATCACGGCACTTCGACGCGGCCGAACTACTCGACACCATCGATCGAGACAAGGTCAACGCGATCGCGATCGTCGGTGACGCATTTGCCAAGCCAATCCTTACCGCTCTCGATGCCGAACCTGATCGGTGGGGACTCGACTCGGTCTTGGCCTTTGTTTCCTCAGGTGTGATGTGGAGTGAGGAAACCAAACAGGGAATGCTTGGGCATCAGCCGAAGATGATGCTGATGGACGCCTTCTCCTCCTCCGAAGCACTCGGTATGGGAACTTCGGTGTCCGGCGGAGGTACAACTGCCAAGACCGCCCGATTCGAGGCAAGCGAGAACACAATTGTTGTCGACGACGAAGGCAATCGCGTGCTTCCGGGGTCATCCAGCATTGGTCGCCTCGCGGTCGGCGGACGCCAGCCAATCGGTTACTACAAGGACCCCGAAAAGTCCGACCGCACGTTCATCATGGTCGATGGCAACCGTTATTCATGCCCCGGCGACTACGCCACAATCGATGCCGACGGAACAGTCAACGTGCTCGGTAGAGGTTCGGTATGTATCAACAGTGGCGGTGAGAAAATCTTCCCCGAAGAAGTCGAGGAGGCGCTCAAGACCCATCCCGCGATCATCGATGCCGTCGTCGTCGGGGTTCCCCACGAGCGTTTCGGGGAGACGGTTGTCGGGGTCGTGCAGGCGGCACCTGGTACTGATCTTGTTGAGCAGGAGATTATCGATCACGTTCGCGGGCGGCTCGCGGCATACAAGGCACCCCGACAAATCGTTGAGGTCAACACAATCGGACGAGCGGCCAACGGCAAGGTCGACTACAAGCGCCTGCGTGAGCACGCCGTCGACAGACAGTGATACCAGCTGACATCTGGGGATCCACGGCGATCGTGGGGGTTGGTGAGACAGACTACGTCCGAGGCTCCGACCGCCATATCTGCGATCTGATCCTCGACGCGTCCGTCGAGGCGATCGCCGATGCTGGCCTGAGCCCTTCCGATGTCAACGGTGTCATTCCCCCGCCGGGCTATATGAGCACCGAAGAGATTGCCGCCAACCTTGGGATCCCCGATGTGGCCTACCACGTCTCGGTGCCCATGGGAGGCGCCTCGCCAACCGCGTCACTGCAGTCAGCCACGATGGCCATTGCCTGCGGGGTGGCCGACACAGTGCTCGTCTGCATGGGGTGGAACGGATATTCTGCCCTGCGGCCTAAGGCCGACAAACCTCCCAGCCGCCGCCAGATGAACACCGGGCCGATGGGCGAAACGGTTCGTAACGCATATGCGCCTTACGGTCTGATGTCGGCTGCCCAGCACTACAGCTTGTATCTGCGCCGATACGTGGAGATGTACAACGTTCCAGAGGAAGCCGCGGCCGCTGTTGCGATGGCTTGTCGCAATCACGCTCACCTCAACGACAAAGCTCTGATGCGCGGTCGGCCGCTAACCCTGGAGGACTATCGCGAGTCCCCTTACATCGCTGAGCCGCTGCGCAAGTTCGATTGTTGCGTCGAGACCGATTGCGCGACGGCAGTGGTCGTTACAAGCCTCGAACGCGCCCGGGACTTGGCTCATCCAGCGGTTGTCTACCTAGGTGGAGCCGAAGGCCATCCGTCGCCGGCCGACGAGATCGCGAGCCGCGACAACATTCTCGAGCTGGGCATCCATCGTGCTGCGCCCCGAGCATTCGAAAGGGCCGGGGTGACTCCCCACGACATCGACGTGCTCGAGATCTACGACTGCTTCACCTACGTCGTATTGCTACAACTCGAAGCGCTCGGCTATGCCGAGCCTGGTGGAGCCGCAGACTTCGTTGCCGACGGCAATATCGAACTGGGCGGGAAGCACCCCATGAATACCCACGGTGGTTTGCTTTCGCAGGGCCACTGCTGGGGACTCAACCACGTTGTCGAAGCCACGCGCCAAATACGTGGAGCCGCCGGCAAGGCCCAGGTCGAGAACGCCGAACTGGCGCTCGTAACCGGCTATGGCGACTTCGGTGACGGCAGTGTGGCGATCCTCGGGGTTGACCGATGACAACGTTTCTGCCGACACCTGAGTGGCTGCTGCTCGATTGGAACCATGCCTGTATCGCCGCCGACACTCTCTGCATCCAGCGGTGCGGCGATTGCGGGCAGTGGCGCCATCCGCCACGTCGCCTTTGCCCCAGCTGCTATTCGGCCCAGAGTTCATACCAGGCCGTTAGCGGTCGCGGGAGCGTTTATTCGTTCGTGGTAAGCCACCGCAGTCGCGACCTCGGCTGGCAGGAACAGGTTCCCTACGCCACTCTGCTTGTGGAGCTTGAAGAAGGCGCGCGGGTGCTCGCGGCAACATCGATCAGTCCAGATCGCGTCAGTATTGGGCAACAGCTCAATTTGCGAATCGCTATTCGCAGCGATGATTTCGTTCTTCTATGGGCCGATGATCCAAGTTGAACTTGACGCCGTCCCCAAATTTCTGCCCTCTCGAAGACATCTCACTGACCTGAATTTCCTAGCATTACAACCACGACGCAACCCGACCACAGGAGCATCAAATGACTGACACCAATACTGGCGAACTCGACATCGACTCGTGGCTAGACGAAAACTGGGACCCCGAGATCACTGTTGCTGAATGGTGGGGCCGGATGGGCAAGGCCGGGCTGTCCAACCCCACTCTGCCAGCGCCTTACGGCCGCGGCTGGTCGCGTGCACAGGCGGGCGCGCTGGTCGATGCAATGGTCGCCCGCGGGGCACTCGGCCCGCCGGCAGGAATTGGCATGATGCTCGCGGCGCCAACACTGCTCGCGCACGGGTCTCCCGAACTGATTGAAGAGTTCGTTCCGAAGATCCTCAACGGCCAGCATGGTTGGTGTCAGCTTTTCTCCGAGCCTGTTGCTGGATCCGACCTCGCTGGCTTGCAAACCAAGGCGATTCGCGACGGCGACGAGTGGATCATCAACGGTCAGAAGGTGTGGACCTCCGGCGGCCAGTGGGCCGACTATGGCATCCTCATCGCCCGCACGGACCCCGATTTGCCCAAGCACCGCGGTATCAGCTACTTCGCTTTCCCGATGATGCAAGATGGCGTCGATATTCGTCCCCTCCGAGAGATGACGGGCCGGGCGATGTTCAACGAAGTGTTCATGGACGACTGCCGAGTTCCCGCCACATCCCTACTTGGAGATCTCAACGACGGCTGGCGCGTGACCAACACGACTTTGATGGTTGAGCGCAGCAGCATCGGCGGCGAGACAATTGCGGCTCCGAGCGCCGCGATTGCTGGCACCGTTTCGGGGCATCTTGATCGTAAGGCCGGCTCATTCGGCGACGAGCCGCACGCAATGGGTGGCGGCATGGTCGGGGCGGGCCGATTGAAGAGCATGATCAAGCTGGCGAAGGAAAACGGCACGATCAATAACCCTGTGCTGCGTCAGGACCTGATGCGTCTGCACACCATGATTTCGATTTCAGACTGGCATATCGGCCGCATGAAGTCAGGCAACGCTGCAACCGGCAGTGAAGGCAACATGGCGAAGCTCCGCAACAGCGACATGACCCGCCTCACTCGCGAAGTTGGCTGCAGCATCCTCGGTCCCGGTGCCACACTCAGCGGCCCCGATAGCCCGAGTCGCGGCGAACTCCAGGAGCTCACAGTGTTCTCGCCAGCGCCTTCCATCTACGGCGGCACTGATCAGGTGCAGCGCAACATCATCGGCGAGCGCGGTTTGGGCTTGGCCAAGGAGCCCGGCCCAGACAACCGCACAACTCCGTTCTCAGATCTCGCGAAGAACGTCTAACCAAGCTCTTCAATGAGAGTTCACGCGACCTGGTCGCG
>JAHRVJ010000288.1 GCA_019090765.1 Ilumatobacteraceae bacterium | reverse complement strand
TCGCGACCGATCTGCTCCCACATGTCGGTCATCGCGCGGAGCTTGCAGACCTCTTCAACAAATCGGATGCCAGCGTTGACGAAGAACGAGATCGAGCCGAACACCTGGCTGAACTGTTCGGCGGGCACCTGCCCCGAATCGCGTACTGCGTCGAGCACCCCGATGGCCGTCGCCATCGAGTAGGCGATCTCCTGCTCGGGTGTCGCCCCCGCTTCTTGGAGGTGGTACGAGCAGACGTTCATCGGATTCCAGCGGGGTGCGTTGTTCGCGCACCACGCGACCATGTCGACGATTAGTCGGCGCGATGGATCAGGCGGGAAGATGTAGGTGCCCCGCGACAGGTACTCCTTGACGATGTCGTTCTGGGTGGTGCCACGCAGGTCGACCGGATCAATCCCCTGCTCTTCAGCGTTAGCGACGTATAGCGCCAGGAGCCATGCCGCGGTCGCGTTGATCGTCATCGACGTGTTCATCTGGCCCGGCGGAATCTGATCGAGCAGCGACCGCATGTGTCCGAGATGCACTACGGGAACGCCGACCTTGCCGACCTCACCCCTCGCCATTTTCGAATCTGGGTCGTACCCGGTTTGCGTCGGGAGGTCGAAGGCGATCGAGAGACCGGTTTGTCCTTTGGCAAGGTTTGTCCGGTACAACTCGTTCGACGCTTTGGCGCTCGAATGCCCCGAGTAGGTGCGCATCATCCAAGGGCGATCCTTGGCGCGGCCAGATGGCTCAGGCGGCGCTGCGGCCCGCGATGTGTGGGTGGATGACGAGCCGGGATCAGAGTTGCTCATATGGAGAGTGTTGTGGCTTGAACAAGAACTCCTCAAGTCGGGGAGGTATTGGTCCGAAGAATTAGGTGTCCCCAGCGGACGACGTTCGAACCGGAGCACCCGTTACCCCCCTTGGCGGGTGCTCCCGGTTCGCAAGTTCGCAGGGTGCAGGTTTCAGGTTCCAGTTTGGCGGGAACCCCGCCGGCCAGTTGACTCTGGTCGGCGAAGATCTCGGAGCGGGTGGTGGCGGACCACCCGCTCCGGTTTATCTCAGCACTCATTGCTCAGCCCGGTTCAATTCGTAGTGATTCGGCGTCAGCGGTCGCGGCCCGCAACATCGTGAGATAGTCGACGCGGCTGACATTGACCGCTCCTAGAGACGTCAGGTGATCGGTGTTCCATTGCACATCAAGCAGTGTCGCGTTGGTGCGATTGAGCCATTCAACGAGTCCTACCAGAGCAGCCTTCGAGGCGTCAGTTGCGGTATGGAACATAGATTCAGCGGCGAAAAACTGGCTTA
Organism: Ilumatobacteraceae bacterium; assembly: GCA_019090765.1. Lineage (GTDB taxonomy): Bacteria > Actinomycetota > Acidimicrobiia > Acidimicrobiales > Ilumatobacteraceae > Sva-07. The sequence continues at coordinate 8,479 of JAHRVJ010000288.1, read as the reverse complement.
TTCGAAGGCCGTAGAGGCCGCCGACCAGTTCGCCCGCCTCGTAGACCTCCACCGAGTGGGCCCAACCAAGTTGGAAGAGCGTCTCGTATGCGTCGACGATGGCGTTGGTAATCCACCACCCCGGTCGATCGGGGTTCCCGCAGCCGCGGACGACTGAGATGAACTCGGAGTTCATTCGAATCTCGAAACGGCGCATGCTTTTGACAAGTGAGCGGCTGACGTGGAGTTCGCTGAGGGGAATGATGCCGCGGGGATCAGGCGAATACCAGGCGATGTCTGTTCGTCGTTTTCGAGGATCGACTGGCATTGGGAAGAGCCCACTTCGATAGGCCGATAGCAGAGTCCCGGGCGCGAGATCGGCGCCAACGGCAACCAGGTCTTCCCCCGGTGGCGCATCCGCCGGGTTGGGCATCGAGTAGCGCGAGGGGGGCGGCTCAATTATTGGTCGCGCACCGTTGGTCACGACCGTCATTCTGCCAGCGCCCAACTGGGAATGAGGCGGGCCGCTTGGGTGTCGCCAGGTTGGCTCAGTAGCTGCGGAAGCCTTGCTTGGTTTTGCGGCCGAGGTGACCGGCTGCGACCATTCGCCGCAGGACCGGTGCCGCGGCGTAATTCGGATCGCGGAATTCGTCGTGGAGCGCGTCCAGGATTGCCAGTGAAGTGTCGAGCCCCACAAGGTCGAGGAGCGCGAACGGACCCATCGGAAAGTTGCAACCGCCCTGCATCGCGGTATCGATGTCGTCCATCGACGCCGTGCCTTGCTCCCACATTCTGACGGCATTGTTGAGATACGGGAACAGCAACGCGTTCACGATGAACCCGGCCCGGTCTTCAACTTGAACAGCATCTTTGCCGCAATCGCCAGCGAATTTCAGCGCCGCAGAAATGGTCTCTTCTGACGCCGTGATCGGGGCGATTACCTCGACGAGCTTCATCATTGGCGCCGGGTTGAAGAAATGGATTCCGCAAACCTTGTCTGTCCGTTCGGTCGCCACTGCTAAGTCGACCACCGCGAGCGTTGAGGTATTCGTAGCGAGGATGGCGTCGGGTTGGATGATGCGATCGAGTTGCGCAAACAATTCGCGCTTGATGTCCATGTCCTCGATAACGCTCTCGATCACGAGATCGCACTCAGCGAGTTGGTTGAGGTCGTCGGTGACAGAGATTCGCCCAAGGATCGACACGCGGTCCTCCTCGGACAGCCGATCTCTTGACACCTGCTTAGTTAGGCCTTTGTCGATCCGTGCCAGCACGGAATCGGCGCCGGCCTGGGTTCGTGATCGCACTACAACGTTGAACTCTGATCGTGCCGCGACCTCTGCCAAACCGGCTCCCATGATCCCCGAGCCGACTACTCCCACTGTCTTGATGTCAGTCATGTCCAAAGGCTAATTCTCCACAGATTTGCCATCCAAGGCGGAGCAGAACAGACAATGCCGCCGTTCTGGAGTTGGGTGGCATATCGTCGGACGAGTTCGGCGAGCACGACTCGCCCGCTGCAACTCATTTCATGTTTGTCATTCTCGTCATCCACCTTGTACTTGGAATTGGGATTATTGGTGCTGGCCGCCTGTTAGGGCGGATGGCCTTCCTTGTCGCCGCTGTTGCGCCGCTGGTAACAGTTGCGTGGGCCCTCACCCAGACCGGTGCAGTACTTGATGGTGAGCCGGTGTCGGAGTCGTACACCTGGGTGGCTGGACTTGACCTCAACATTGACCTTCGGTTCGATGCGTTCTCCTTGGTGATGGTGACACTGGTGTCGGGCATCGGCTTGCTCATCTGTTTGTACTCACTCGGCTACTTCACCTCGGACGAACCGGGCCTGGCACGTCTCGCCGGAGTGCTCACACTTTTTGCTGGAGCGATGCTGGGCGTGGTCTTCGCCGATCATCTGATTGCCCTGTTCATCTTTTGGGAATTGACATCGGTTACCTCATATCTCCTAATCGGCAATGACGATAAGAACCCCCGCGCTCGTGCCGCAGCCCTCCAAGCAATTTTCATCACGGGAGCTGGCGGTCTGGTGTTGCTGGCCGGCCTGATCATGATCGGGCAGACGGCTGGGACGTATCAGATCTCAGCGTTGCTGGCGGACCCTCCGAGCGGGACCGTTGTCAACGTTGCCCTGATCCTGGTACTGATCGGAGCGTTTACGAAGTCGGCTCAGGCACCGTTCAGTAGTTGGTTGCCGGCAGCGATGGTCGCCCCGACACCAGTGAGTGCCTACTTGCACTCGGCGACCATGGTGAAGGCTGGCGTGTACTTGGTTGCTCGGCTGGCACCGGTGTTTGCAATGCAGGGCAACTGGCGACTCGTGGTGTTGAGTGTTGGCGCGATCACCATGGTGATCGGTGGTTTACGAGCGCTTCGCCAGAACGATCTCAAGCTGCTCCTTGCCTATGGAACAGTAAGCCAACTTGGGTTCATGATGTTGCTGTTCGGCGCAGGTGAGTACCACATCGCCGAGGCCGGAGTAGTGCTAATTCTGGCTCACGCGGCGTTTAAGGCCGCCTTGTTCATGGTCGTTGGCATCGTCGATCACGGCACCGGCACCCGGGACATCCGGTCTCTTCACGGCTTCGACAAATCCTGGCGACCTGTTCAGATCGTTGCCCTGATCAGCGCCGCCTCGATGGCTGGCATCCCACCATTGTTCGGTTTTGTCGGCAAGGAGAAGGCCCTCGACGGGTATCTCGAGCACGGCGATTTCGTCGGCACAACCGTGCTGCTCGTCGCAATCGTCGTCGCCTCAATGTTGACCTTCGCGTACTCGGCGCGATTCGTGCTCGGGATGTTTGGCGTCTTCGGGAGCCCAGACCGTGATGTCATCTCGCGCTCGGCGCAGACTCCGAGTGCATCATTCCTCGCACCCGCTGGCCTGCTGGCGGTCGCAACGGTCGTGTTCGGTCTTGCCCCTGGGCTCCTCAATCGGCTGGTCGAGGCCGCGACAGTGGCGCTTTATCCCGGGAGCCACCCGAAGGCCCTACACCTGTGGGCAGGTTTCAACGAGGCCCTGCTGTTGTCGGCCGTAGTGATCGCGGGCGGTGTCGTGCTCACCCTGCTGCGGACTCAAGTTGCGCTAGCCCAACGGCGCGGGTCGGAAGCGATTCGCTTTCTGCCGACGGCAGATCAGTCGGTCCTGGGGATCCTCCGCGCGATCAGCGCCACGGCCCGTCGAGTCACTGCAACAGTGCAGAATGGTTCGCTTCCGATCTATATCGCGATCATCCTGCTTACGTTGACCATGGTGCCGCTAACGGGTTTCGCCCGCGATCTCGATGAGTTCCCGCAGTTCATCGAGACGCCGGCGCACGCCGCGTTCGTAGCGCTGATCATCGCTGCTGCCCTCGGAGCCTCTATCGTGCGTCACCGCATCGCGGCGGCGCTGATGCTGGGTGCCGTCGGCTACTCGATGGCGGGTCTCTATGTCACCCAAGGGGCGCCGGACTTGGCATTGACACAGTTCTCGATCGAGACGCTTAGCACCGTGCTGTTCGTACTGGTGTTGCGGTTCTTGCCTCGATCTTGGCGGCATCATGCTCCAGCCATCGCGGCTCCGATGCGGATTGCCGTATCGGCTGCGGTCGGTGTTGCGATCTTCGTGTTCGCGCTAAGTGCGAGTGGCGCCCGGTCGCAGGTGAGCGGACCGCAGATGTCCGACGTCATGGTTGAGAATTCGCTCCCGAAGGGCAAGGGTCACAATGTTGTCAACGTAATCCTGGTTGACTTCCGCGGCTGGGACACATTGGGTGAGGTAACGGTATTGCTGGTCGCGGCGGCAGGCGCCGTCAGCCTGGCGCGGGCCGGTCGGCGTCGAAACGACACTGAGGCCCCGGTGTTTGAAGAGATCGTCGACGATGAAGCTGACACCTCGCAAACTTCTGCGGTGTCGCGATGACCGACTCAACGCGCGATGAGCCAGATGTGCAGCGTGCCGACCCGCGGATGCTGATCCTCGACACGTCGATCAAGGTGCTTTTCCCATCGATTCTCGTACTTGCCGTGTATTTCCTATTTGCAGGTCACAATCGGCCTGGCGGCGGCTTTGTCGGCGGTTTGATGGTCGGGGCGGCGCTCGCGCTTCGTTATGTTTCCGGCGGCGCTGAAGCGGTCCGCACGACGTTCCGCCTTCCAGCGCATGTGTTGCTTGGCACTGGCTTGTTCATCGCTGCCGCGACCGCGTTTGTTCCCCTCCTATTCGGTGAGTCGATCCTCGAACACGGTGACATCGAGTTTGATCTGCCGGTCTTCCATCACGTCAAGGTCACGAGCGCGTTGCCGTTCGATGTTGGAGTCGCCATCGTCGTGATCGGACTGATCCTGATGGCTTTCGCGGCCTTCGGTGACGAGCGCAGCGACCAGCCAGGCGCTGAGGATGATGGCAGCGACAACCAACGAGCCAAGCTCTGGGTGCGGCGATGAGTGTCCTCCTCGCTTTCGGGTGCGCGGTGCTGTTCGCGACCGGTACCTGGATGCTGTTGCAGCGTCGACTCTCGCGGATCCTGATCGGGGTCGGACTCATGGGGCACGGAGCGAACATCTTGCTGCTCACCTCGGGTGGCGAAGGCGGCGAGTCTCCGATCATCGGGACAGCTCCGGCTGCGGACTTCTCCGACCCGCTTCCCCAGGCGCTGGCGCTCACGTCGATCGTGATCACATTCGGTGTCACTGCCTTCCTTCTCGCACTCGGGTACCGGAGCTGGAAGATCACCCACGACGACGTCGTCGAAGACGATGTCGAGGACCGGTTCATCGCGAGCCGGTGGAGCAGCGACCAGATCGTCGAGGAGTCCAGAGAAGCCGAGCGTGAACAGGCCGCCGATGAGGATCGGCTATGAACGCGCTAATTCCGCTACCAGTCATTGTTCCGCTCTTGGGTGCGGCGCTCTGTGTTGTCGCAGCACGCGCGCGCATGGTTCAACGGGTGATCAGCTTGGCTGCGCTGACCAGCAACGTCGTCGTCAGCATCATTTTGTTCATTCGCGTCGATGACGACGGGATGGCGGTAACTCAGGCAGGTGGTTGGAAGGCCCCGCTAGGGATCACCTTGGCGGTCGATCGGCTAGCGGCGGTGATGTTGGTCGTGTCGTCGTTGATGCTGTTGTGGGTGCTGGTCTATGCGATTGGGCAGGGAGCCGAGGAGTCACGATTCGCAGCTTTCAATCCCGTCTATCTCGTGTTGGCAGCAGGCGTTTCGGCGAGCTTCATCACTGGCGACCTGTTCAACCTCTTCGTCGCCTTCGAGATGATGCTTGTCGCAAGCTACGTCCTACTCACGCTTGGTGGACGGCCTGGCCAGGTCCGTTCGGGGATGTCGTATGTCGTGATCAGCCTCATTGCCTCGACGTTCTTTATCACTGCGTTGGCACTGATTTATGCCGCCACGGGCACGGTCAATATGGCCGAGCTCGCCGAGCGGACCCCCGAACTATCGAGCGGTGTCCGGACTGGCTTCTCGCTGTTGTTGATCGCCGTATTCGGTGTCAAGGCCGGTCTCTTTCCGTTGTTTTTCTGGCTTCCCGACAGTTACCCGACCGCTCCCGGTGCGATCACTGCGGTGTTCGCCGGGCTGCTGACCAAGGTCGGCGTGTACGCCATTATCCGTTCGCAGACATTGCTGTTCCCGCCTGATGCGCAGCAGGGAACGCTGCTGCTGGTGGTTGCTGGCTTGACGATGGTGGTCGGCGTGCTCGGAGCAATCGCCCAAGACGACCTTCGCCGCATGCTGTCGTTCCATATCGTGAGCCATATCGGCTACATGATCTTCGGTCTTGCTTTGTTCACCCTGGCGGGTATCGCCGGGGCAGTCTTCTACGTCGTTCATCACATTGTTGTGAAGACGGCCCTGTTCCTAGTGGTCGGCCTAGTTGAGTGGCACGCGGGAAGTGATCGCCTATCGAGGGTGGGCGGCATTGTTCGTAGCGCACCGATGATCGCCGTTCTGTTTGCCTTCCCTGCATTGAGTATCGCTGGCCTGCCGCCTTTCTCGGGATTCGTAGGCAAGTTCGCGCTTGTCGGTGCCGGAATCGAGTCAAGCGAATGGGTCATTGTCGCGGTCAGCTTGCTGGTCAGCCTCTTGACGATCTATGTCATGGTGCGGATCTGGTCGAACGTGTTCTGGGGCGAGGCCGAAGACGCTCAAGTGGAGGCGCGTATGGAATCTGAGGCCGGGCGCGTCCCTTGGGTGATGTCGGCGGCCACCTCAGTAGTTGTCGCGATGTCGCTGCTGCTAATGGTGTTTGCAGGTCCGTTGTACAGCTTCGCCGAACGCACAGCTGCCGATCTGCTAAAGCCCGAGCAGTACGTCGAGACCGTCCTTCGAGGTGGGTCGTGACTCCGAGCGTGCGGCTTCCAACTCTGGTGCTTTGGCTGACACTGCTTTGGGCGCTGCTCTGGGGAGACTTCAGTGCTGCCAGCCTCCTCGCGGGGCTGGCAATCGCGATAGCCGTGGTTGTTATTGCTCGCCCGACTGGCGTACGCGGTATCCAGCTCACCACCTTCCACCCCGTATCGGCTCTGGTGTACTTGGGCTACTTCATGTATCAGTTGGTGAAGTCCAACCTCCAAGTTGCTTGGGAGATCATCACCCCCGGATCCAAAATTGATCGGGCCATTGTGGCGGTACCGATGCACGTTTCGACGGCAGGGCTGGTCACTCTGGTTGGTAACTCGGTGACGCTCACCCCTGGCACACTGACGGTCGATGTTCGCGGAAGCGACAACGACAGTCCGCCTACTCTCTATATTCACGTGCTCCACTACAAGGACTCGGCCACAGTGAGGGCCAGCGTGTACCGGCTTGAACGATTGGTGGTCAAAGCCTTCGGAACGCGCCAGCAAGTCGCGGCGATTGATGCCGCGGTCGCCAAGGTGTCTGGCAATGATTGAGGCCTCCTTAGCAATGCTGTTCATCGGCGCTGGGTGTTTCATGTACCGGCTCCTGCGCGGGCCTAGCCTGCCTGATCGCGTCGTCGGGGTCGATGGTCTGCTGTCGACCATCGTGATTGCGATCGTGGTCGTTGCGACCGATAAACACAGCGGGCTCACAGTCGAAACGGTATTGGTCGCCGTGCTTGTCGGGTTTGTCGGTACTACCGCGCTGTCGCGATTTATCGAACGGCGCGGTGACTGATGAGCATCGTGAGCGGAGTTTTTCTGGTGGTTGGGTCAGCGTTGGCGATGATTGGCGGGATCGGAACGGTCCGTTTCCCCGATTTCCTATCGCGCATGCACGCCGCCGCAAAGGCGCCAACCCTCGGGCTGTTGTTGGTTGCGATCGGCGCAGCCATCGAAATTGGTACGGAGATCGCGATTACGACACTGGTGTTGGTCGTAATCCTCCAACTGTTGTCGTCACCTGTCGGTGCCCATGCGCTGAGCAGGGCGTCACGCCGGCAAGTGGTGGTGCAGCTAGATGACGTAGATCAGCTGACACGCGACGAGCAAGACGGACCCGCCGCCGATTAGTTAGGTGAGTTCCGCGATCCTGGTGGAGATCGTCAGGACTGGACGATGGTGATCGATTCGATCCGGATCGGCTCACCGGGCGTGCCGCTCGCTGAGCCCGCGGCTTCCATCACGCCGACTGTTTCGTCGAACCCTGTAATGACCTGACCGAACAGTGCGTACTCGGGTGGGAGAGCTGCGCCGTCTTCGCCAGTGATGATAAAGAACTGGCTGCCGGCGCTGTCAGGAGCGGCTGTCTTGGCCATTGCGATCGACCCGATTTCGTACTGCCCTGTGGCGGGCGGCTCGTCGATGATCGTGTAGCCGGGGCCGCCCGTACCTGTTGCGGTGGGGTCACCACACTGCACGACGAAACCGGGGATGATGCGATGGCATTCTGTTTCGTTGAAGTACTGATTGCGAGCCAAGAAGACGAAGTTGTTGGTCGCCACTGGTGCCTGATCAGGATCCAGCTCGATCGTGAACTCGCCCTTATTGGTTGTGATTATCGCGGTGTAGGTGGCATCTGGGTCGAGACACATCGGGGGAGCCGAATCGAACGACCGGTTCTGAGTGCTAGTGCCTTCAATCGGCGGGCAATCCGAAGTGTCAGCAGCCGCATCAGCGCTGTCGTCTTCGCCGTTGGTGTCGGAGGTAGCCGTCGTGTCAACGATGGTGTCGGCTTGGCTGGTCGAGGATTCGCCGTCGCTGCCACACGCGGTGGCAATTACGGCCAGACAAACGGCCACACCAAGAACGGAGCGTGAGCGGAACGCCCTCATCAGCCCCCCGTAGTGTCGGGCTCGGGAACAACCGATACTTCGGGGTCGGTGACGACAGTGACCTCGGTCGTCGTTGTGGGGATCTCAACTTCGTCGTTGTCGTCGTCTCCAGTAAGCGCGCTAGCGACCCACACGAGCGCGATTACGACGGCGAGGCCACCAACTACGAGCGCTCCGATCCGAAATGTCTTCTTTCGGGTTTCGGCCTGGGCCACCTCCTGGCGACCCATTGCTTTGTTTGCTTTTTGGCG
>JAHRVJ010000287.1 GCA_019090765.1 Ilumatobacteraceae bacterium | reverse complement strand
GGAGTCTGGGGACTTGAGAAGCACCCCATGCAGGCCATCTACGGCTGGGATGTGGCGTGCGACCTGCAACCGGAATGCCGCTACGACGAGGTTGTGAAGGCGCTCGGCGGTGGCGGTGAGATGGTCAGCTCGCCAAATGAGATCGGCCCAGCGCTTGATCGCGCTTTTGCGAGTGGAGTGCCGTATCTGATCAACGTGATCACCGACTCGTCCGACATCTATCCGCGGACCAGCAACCTCGGCTAGAGACGCTGTGGTGAGCTGCTGGCTACGGCTCGCAGCATTTGGTCATGAAGCGTTCAACATCGACCAGTACGCGGGTGATCTTGCCGGCAGCCACCAGGCCGCCCGGATCTGCCGCCGACACGGTGAAGCTCAAACGTCGACCTTCGATTTTCTCAAGCACTGCTTCGGCAACGACCTCGGCACCGATTGGTGTTGGTTGAAGATGATCGAACTGGATCCGCATTCCCACAGTGGTGGTGCCAGCTTCGAGTGCATCAGCCACTGCCGCGCATGATGCTTGTTCACATAACGCGATCAATCGTGGTGAGCCGAGCACATCGATCATCCCCGAGCCCAACTCTCGTGCAGTGTCTTGTTCGGTGACCACCAATTTTGCGTCGCCGCGCATTCCGGGTTCGAGACTCACGGTGGTCACGCTAACGCCATTGCGACGTGACGGAACGGCGAACGAGTGCTTGCAACGAACCGTATGATCCTCATCGTGATTGCCCAGGATGTTCTTGAACGAGTACTTGCTGGCGCCATGGGCGCTGGCGCCGAGTTTGCCGAGGTATATGCCGAAGACAAACGCTCCACATCGGCTGGCCTCGATGACGGGAAAGTCGAGCAAGTGACGAGCGGCCGCGACCGCGGCGCGGGCATCCGTGTTGTCGCCGGCGACACCACAGGTTTTGCCTACACATCAGATCTCAGTGAACATGGTCTTGATGTCGCCGCCAGTGCGGCCGCTGCTGCGGCGAAAGGCGGGGAAGGTGGCGTGCGCACCGTGGCCCTCACTGAGTCCGATCCGCATCGCCCCAACCAGATCACCCACGACCCCGACTCGATTGCCAAGGCCACCAAGGTCGAACTACTAGAACGAATCGATGAGGCCGCCCGCTCCTTCGGTCCTGAGATCGTCCAGGTCTCGGCTGGCTATGGCGATAGTCGCAAGAGTGTTCAAATAGCCAACTCCGATGGCGTGCTCACCACCGACGATGTCGTGCGGACGCTGCTCCGAGTGAGTGCCGTTGCAGATGGTGATGCCGGAATGCAGACTGGTTTCCAGTCGATGGGCCACACGGTCGGGTTCGAGATTTTCGACACCGTCGACGTCGAGGAGATGGCTCGCGAGGCCGCCCGTCAGGCGATCTCCAAGCTGCAGGCGCGGCCGTCACCATCTGGTGCGATGCCAGTAGTGATCAAACATGGCACTGGGGGAGTGTTATTCCACGAGGCATGCGGGCACGGCCTCGAGGCTGACTTGATCGCCAAGGGAGCCAGCGTGTACGCCGACAAGGTGGGCAAGCAAGTCGCGTCCTCGTTAGTGACATTGGTCGATGACGGAACAATGCCTGGTGAGTGGGGCACACAGGGGTTTGATGACGAGGGCCACATCACGCAACGCAACGTCCTGATCGAAGACGGCATGCTCTCGGATTACATGTGGGACTTCCTGCGTGCCCGAAAAGAGGGCCGCCCGCAATCGGGCAACGGGCGCCGGCAGAGTTATCAGCACCTACCGATGGTGCGCATGACCAACACGTTTGTTCTCGATGGCCCCGACGACCCCGATGACATCATCGCGTCAACCCCCAATGGGGTCTATGTCGCCAAGCTCGGCGGCGGTTCCGTCAACACCGCGACCGGCGACTTCGTGTTCGGAATGACTGAGGCTTACCTGATCGAAAACGGCAAGATCACCGAGCCGCTCCGCGATGGCAATCTCATCGGCAATGGCCCGAGCGTGTTGCAAGACATCGATATGTTGGCCAACGACTTCTCAATGGGGAGTCCCGGCACGTGCGGCAAGGACGGCCAAGGTGTTCCGGTGGGTGACGGCCAGCCCACGCTGCGCGTGAAGTCACTGACCATCGGCGGGACCTCATCATGAGTGGCTTCGATAGTGACCTGCAGGAAGTCGCTGACCGCGTGGTTGCTCAGGCGGCGCCGGGTGAACAAGTTGAGGCGTATGTAACTCGGGGTGGCGAGACAGAAGTCCGCGTCTATGAGGGCGAGGTCGAACATTTCGTCTCTGCTCAAAGCGAAGGCATCGGTATTCGAATTATTGCCGACGGGCGCACCGGATTTGCCTATGCCGGAACGCTCGACGAGACCGCAATCGGCGAAGTTCTTGCCGAGGCACGCGACAACGTCCAATTCGGAACGGTCGACGAATGGGCGGCGCTAGCCGAACCAGATGGCGTGGCGATCACCGAACAGACGCTGTGGAACGAAGAACTGGCAGCTCACCCCACTGACGCCAAGATTGAGTTGGCCAAGGAGCTTGAACAGCTCACATCGGCCGCCGACCAGCGAGTGCGTGTCGACGAATCGAACTATGCCGACGCGCACGGGGAATCAGCTGTTGCATCCACTAACGGAATCCGTATGTCTGGCCGTGAGAACGGCTGCTACGTGTCGGTGTCGACCTTGGCCGATGAAGGTGAGGGCGAGGATGCCGAAACTCAAACCGGATTCGGTTTCTCAGTGGGGCGTTCGCCCGCTGAATTTGATCTTGCTCGCGCGGCCCGTGAGGCCGCCGACCGAGCCACGCGTTTGCTTGGGGCGACGCAGCCTAAGAGTAAGCGGCTCACCGTGGTCCTCGACCCGTTCGTGACGGCACAATTTCTGGGCGTGATTTCTTCGACCATGAATGGTGAAGCGGTAGTCAAGGGGCGCTCGATCTTCCGTGACCGCATCGGTGACGACGTAGCTGCACCGGTCGTTACCTTCGTTGACGATCCAACCAACCCCAAGGCCTACACGTCCACCGATGTTGACGGCGAAGGCCTGGCGGCGCGTCGCAATGTGCTGATCGACAATGGCGTGCTGCGTCAATTCGTTCACAACTCCTACTCGGCCCGTCGCGCCGGGACCAGCTCTACCGGGAACGCAACGCGCGGCGGTTTCGCGGGCACCCCAGGAGTTGGTTGCCTGGCACTGTCGCTCGTACCTGGTGAGCGAAGCCAGGAGGAGCTCATTGCTGATGTCTCCGACGGACTATTGGTGCAGCAGATGCAGGGGCTGCACTCCGGGGTCAATCCGATCAGCGGCGATTTCTCCACGGGCGCGGCCGGAATGCTCATCGAGAACGGCACTGTGGGCCGCCCAGTGCGCGAGATCACGATTGCTTCAACGCTGCAACGGATGCTGCTCGACATCGTCGAAGTCGGTGGAGACATCGACTGGTTGCCAATGAACTCAGCCGGAATGAGCTTGGTGATCAGCGACGTCACCATGTCGGGCGCCTAGCTTCAAGCCTCACCTCTCGCTCGCCATGGCGGGTGATGCCACCGGGGAGGCAGGAACCTCGGGTAGAAAGGGCGCCCGTGCCTATTTACCAAGCGATCATTCTGGGCATCGTTCAGGGTGTGTCGGAGTTTCTTCCGATCTCGTCGAGCGGTCACCTATTGCTTGTCCCGTGGGCTGCTGGCTGGGAAGAACTTGATCCGTCGGTTAAGAAGTCATTCGATGTTGCCCTTCACTTAGGGACGCTCGTGGCAGTGGTCGGCTACTTCTGGAATGACCTCATTGTCTACGTACGCGAGGGGTTGAGCCTCATCGTCAAACGACAACGCCCGGCAACCACCGACGGCCGCATCGCTTGGCTGCTGGTGCTGGCTACCGTGCCAGCCGCGGCGGTGGGCGCCCTCTTCGAAAGCACAATTGACGAGCGGCTTGGAACGCCACTGATCATTGGTATCTCCTTAGTTCTGTTTGGGCTCATCATGGCCTGGGCGGATCGGCGGATCGGTCAGCGCAGGATCGAAGAGTTCTCCTCGCGTGACGCTCTGTTGGTTGGCGCGGCGCAAGCCCTCGCACTCAATCCGGGTACGTCGCGTTCGGGCATCACGATGACCGCGGGCCGGGCAATCGGCTTCGACCGCGATACGGCCGTGCGGATCAGTTTCCTGATGTCGATCCCTGTGATCGCTGGCGCGGTGGTGTTCAAGATGGCGGGCTTGGTCGGCGATGGC
>JAHRVJ010000286.1 GCA_019090765.1 Ilumatobacteraceae bacterium | reverse complement strand
TCGCCCCGATGGCCGCCGAAACTGACCGTAAGGCGGAGTACTCATGGCCAGCGTTTGAAGCAATCCGCGACATGGGGCTCACAGCTGTGTCGTACCCTGAGGAATACGGTGGCGGTGGCGCATCACTTGTTGATCAGGCGATTGTCGCCGAGGAGCTAGCGGCGGCATGCGCCTCAACCAGCTTGATGTTCCTGATCTCCAAGTTGTCGATGCTGCCGGTGATGAACTTCGGCTCCGACGAGTTGAAGCAGCAGTACCTCCCTCGCGTTGCGTCGGGTGCCAGCCAGGCCAGCTACGGGCTCTCTGAAGCCGATGCCGGATCTGACGTTGCATCGATGACTACCAAGGCGGTCCGCGATGGCGACGATTGGATTATCACCGGCTCCAAGTGTTGGATCACCAATGCGGGAATTTCTGACCTCTACACGATCTTTGCGCGTACGTCTCCCGACCGTCACTCGGGAATCACGGCCTTTCTCGTTGAAGCCGATTGGGGAGTTGAGATTGACAAGCTCGAACACAAACTCGGCATTAAGGGTTCACCCACCGGCGTGATCCGTCTTGATGAAGTTCGAGTGCCGGACACTCATCGTCTCGGTGAAGTGGGCGAAGGTTTCCGTGTAGCGATGCACACGCTTGATCGCAGTCGCCCGACGATCGGCGCTCAAGCTGTTGGGATCGCCAGGGGAGCGCTCGACTATGCCGTTGGGTATTTGAACGAACGCACCACTTTCGGGCGACCGCTCAGCCAGAACCAAGGCCTGCAATGGATGGTCGCCGACGCTGCAATGCAGGTTGAAGCAGCGCGCACGTTGGTTCACAAGGCCTGCGCGATTGTCGACGAGGGCGACCCGCACGGCGAGCTAACGGTCACTGGCGCAATGGCGAAGGCGTTCGCTTCAGATGTTGCGATGCAGGTGACCACTGATTGTGTGCAGTTTCTTGGTGGCTATGGATACACGAACGAGTTCCCTGTTGAACGAATGATGCGTGATGCCAAGATCACTCAGATTTACGAGGGCACAAATCAGATTCAGCGGATGGTGATTTCCAAGCACGTGTTGAGTTGAGGCTGCGCCAGGGGATACCGATTCGACGTTTGTGCCGATTGCGCCGTGTCGGTTGGTTGGTTGATACGCGTCAGTCTGGGCAGGCTGTGTCTAGCCGGATCGGCGGCCGCCCCAACGGCTCCGTCCGGAAAAGTGTGCTTGTACCTGTACTCCAACTCGTCGGTCGATGGCGTTAACGGGTGGGCCAACTATGTTGCGCCCACCGATGGTTCCTACGTCAACCTGCTGGCCGATGGAATAACTGGAAGCATGCAACTGAGCTTCTCGTGGGCGTACACCGCACCGTGACCGACTGGAGAGGTCTGTGCGAAGCACCCAGTTTCTGATGGGTGTTCGACACTTGGATCGCTCATGTTCAGATGAACCATTCGTCACCAGAGTAAGCCCTTGCCTAGCGGCGGTGTGCTGCGCTCACTCAGGGTGCTGTATCTCGTAGTATTGGTTTGTGACGACGACTGAGCTGCGGGCAGAGCCAGCGGCTTCGCAGTGGCGCCACCTGTCAGCTCTTGATGGGCTGCGCGCGGCCGCAGTTATTGCGGTGCTGTTGTTTCACGGTGGCTATTTGCAAGGCGGCTTCCTGGGCGTCGATTTGTTCTTCGCGCTCTCGGGATTTCTAATCACTTCACTGCTGATCAGAGATTCCGAGCGCGGCGGAATTCGTCTGTCGGAGTTCTGGGGGCGAAGGTTCCGCCGGCTCCTGCCAGCGGTATTCGTGATGATCGCGGTCGTTGCGCTGTGGTCATGGAGTTTTGGCAGCGCTGCGGATCTCGACGGTGTTAAGCGCGACGGGCCGTGGGCCGTGGTGTATCTCGCTAACTGGCATTTCATCTCTGAAGCAACCGGGTACTGGGCGTCGTTCGCTCAGCCATCAATGTTCGATCACCTGTGGAGCCTGGCGATCGAGGAGCAGTTCTACGTCGTCTGGCCGCTCGTACTGTTCGCGATTTGGAAGTGGTCGAAACGGCCGCAGCGTCTATTGCTGTTCATCTCTGTCGTCGGTGTACTCGCCTCCTTCGCGGCAATGTTGCTGCTCTATAGCGGCGGCGACCCGACCCGCGTCTACATGGGCACTGATACGCGGGCCTCATCGCTGCTCGTCGGAGCCGTGGCGGCGACCACTCTGGGGCGTGAAATGGCCCGCCGGATTGCGGACTGGTTAGGCAACCGACTCGACCTCGTCATCGCGTCGATCTGTGCCGGCATCGTGTGGGCCTGGTTTTCGATCGACGGCGCGGGCGCTGAGGCGCTCTATCGGGGTGGGTTGCTACTCCACTCGGTGGCGTGTGCAGTAATGGTGGTCCTGCTCGCGACATCACAGTCCGGTCGTAGCTCGAAGGTGCTTGGCTGGGCGCCACTCGCCTGGATCGGAACGATGTCGTATGGCCTCTACCTGTGGCACTGGCCGATCTACGTCATTTTGTCCCCCGACCGAACCAACATCGATGGTCTGGGCCTATTGGCGATTCGGATTGCGGTGTCGCTGCTCGCGGCCGTCATCTCCTTTCGGCTCGTAGAAGATCCACTCCGGCGGCGCGTCACCTGGGTTCGCGGTCGGCAAGGCGTTTATGTCCTGGTTGTGTCAGTCGCTGCCCTACTCGGTCTCCTGATTCTGTTGCCTCAGCCCGAGGCAGAGATCGCGGCCTTCGACCCGAGCGCCATCGAGGTGCCAGTCGTTGACGCTGAGCCCGATGAGGAAGCCGTCACATCGGACCCCTCCCCGATTGCATCGCTACCCGAGGAACCCTCCGCGCCTGACGGGTCGATTGCTTCGACGACAACTATGCCGACCTCATTGGGGACAATCGAATCGGCGATTTGGGCCGGCGACTCGGTGGCCTACGACATGGCACCAGCGTTCGTTGCCGCGCTGAAGAGTGCCGGCATTGCTGCTGACGACAGCGCGGCATTCCCTGGGCTTAGATTGACCGGTCCTGACGACTCGCTGCGGCTCGCGCCGGTGATGCCCGATCGAATTCAGCAGCTTGGAATAGACACCGTCGTATTCCAAATCTCGAGCTGGGATACCCCTGCCAGTGCAGATGAATATCGGTTGGCGCTGGAGGAATTCGCGCAAGTCATCAAAGATGCTGGAGCGCGTCTGGTAATCGTCACGCCGCCGCCCACCAGCGTCGACGACAAGAACGCCGAGCTCGACGAGCTTGCAACGATCGCCGCAGATATCGCTGCACAGGCACCTGACGGTGTCATCTTGTTCCTCGACGCGACAGCCGTGTGGGCAGACCCCGCGGTCCTTGACGCCAATGGGGATGGAGCCCCTGAGCGTAAGCGCGACCTGGTTCATGTGTGCCCCGCCGGGGCGGCGCAATTCGCGGCATGGCTCACCGTCGAGCTTGACCTCCGTTTCGACGGGCTGTTGCCGGTCGATCCGTCGATTTGGGCTGGGGACCCCTGGGTCGAGGATGCTCGGTACGACGACCCCGCCGGTGCCTGTGCGCCAGTTGGCTGAATACCTAACCTTCCGGTTGGGTAGAAGGTTGGGTAAAGTGGCAGGATGCGGATTGGTGTCCTTGCCGAGCGGACCGGTGTGACCACGAAGACCGTCAGGTACTACGAGTCGATTGGGCTCGTTGCCGAACCGCAGCGGACCCCCTCGGGGTATCGGGAGTACGACGATGATGCCGTCGAGCGGTTGCGCTTTATCCGCGACGCGCAATCTTCGGGGCTGTCGCTGTCGGAAATCCAGTCGGTGCTGGAGCTGAAAGATACCGGGGCGCGCAGCTGCGACCACACCACTGCCTTGCTCAACCGTCACCTGTCTGAAATCGATGACCAAATTGCTCGGCTGCAGGTAGCGCGAGCCGAGCTTGTCGTGCTGGCCGAACGCGCTCGGGGGCTTGACCCAGCGGCCTGTACCGACCCCCATCGCTGCCAGGTCATCGCGTCGCCCGGCTGAACTCCAAGGATTCGGAAGTATCCGCAGTTGCTCCTTGACCTTCTAGTTGACTAGAAGGTCTACAATTGACTGCATGAGTGCAGCTAGCACATCTCAAAGATCCGACGTTGCCGTCGAGGGAATGACCTGCGCGGCGTGCGCGAACCGCATCCAACGCAAGCTCTCCAAGCTTGATGGTGTGACCACCGCACAGGTGAACTTCGCGAACGGCCGGGCCACCGTGACACACACAGCGACCGTCGACGGCGATGACTTCAAGTCGGTGATCGAGAGCCTCGGTTATGTCGTGCCCGTCGAGGTCGATCACGATGCTGCCGAGCAACGGCACGAAGCAGATCTCCGTCGCCGTTGGATAGTCGCACTAGTGCTGGGGCTGCCGGCAATGTTGATTTCGATGGTGCCGCCACTGCACTTCGACGGCTGGCAGTGGGTTGTTGCCGCATTCGCGACGCCGGTCATCTTCTGGTCTGGGTGGGGTTTCCATCGCGCGGCTTGGATGAACCTTCGGCATGGTTCGACCACGATGGACACGCTGGTGTCAATGGGAACTCTGTCGGCCTGGCTCTGGTCGACCGTGGTGCTCCTGTCGAACGCCGGCGAACTTGATCAGATGAGTGAGAACGGTCAACACGTCTATTACGAAACCGGCGTCGTGATCGTGACCTTGATCTTGCTCGGCAAATGGATGGAGAGTCGCGCCAAGCGGCGCTCAGGCGATGCGATCCGAGCACTCGCAGATCTCGGCGCACGTTCGGCGCGACTGGAAGACGGGACGGAAGTTCCGCTCGACCAGCTAGTAGCCGGAATGCGCTTCGTGGTACGTCCAGGTGAGAAGATCGCCACCGACGGATTGGTTGTTGACGGCTTCTCCGCCGTCGATGCCTCGATGGTCACAGGTGAACCCGTACCGGTCGAGGTCGCGCCAGGCGACGAGGTAATCGGGGCGACAGTAAACGCCAATGGCTCGCTCGTCATTGAGGCGACGCGGGTGGGGTCCGACACTGCTCTGGCTCAGATCATCCGCTTGGTCGAAGAGGCCCAGGGCAGCCGTGCTGAGGTTCAACGCCTCGCCGACCGTGTTGCGTCAGTATTTGTACCGACAGCGATCGGCATCGCGTTGGTCACCCTTGTGGCATGGATCGTCACTGGCCATGACGTCAACGACGCGTTCACGGCTGGGGTCGCGGTGCTGATCATTGCGTGCCCATGCGCGCTTGGCCTAGCCACTCCGCTGGGGATCATGGTGGGTACCGGTCGCGCCGCTCAGCTCGGCGTGATCATCAAGGGCGGAGAAGTTCTAGAAGACACTCGTGGAGTGGACACGATTGTGCTCGATAAGACCGGCACGGTTACCGAAGGCCGGATGACGCTCGTCGACATAGTCGTGCCGGGCGGCGGCACTGACGATTTGCTGGGGCTCGCGGCCGCGGTTGAGGCGCGCTCCGAACACCCCATTGCGCAGGCGGTAGCCGCCGCGACACCTTCCGCATCACCCTCGGGTGATCGGAGGGACCCAATGGTTGAGGACTTCCTGAATCAGCCCGGAATTGGTGTGACAGCGAAGGTCGACGGAGTTGAGGTTCGCGTCGGTCGTCGTCAATTGTTCGATGAGGTACCCGACGCGGTTGAGCAGGCTGCCGTCAAGGCGGAGGCGATTGGGCAGACCGCCGTGTTCGCCGGGCGTGGCGCGGTTGCCGAGGCGGTGCTGGCGGTCGCCGACACCGTAAAGCCGACCTCGGTAGATGCCATTGCGGCGTTTCATGACCAGGGGCTCAGTGTGACTTTGCTGACCGGCGACAATGGCCGTACGGCGCGCCATGTCGCCGATCAGGTTGGAGTCGACAACGTGATTGCCGAGGTGCTTCCCGAAGGGAAGGTCGCCGAAATCATCCGGCTGCAAGCCGAGGGCAAGCGCGTCGCCATGGTGGGCGACGGGATCAACGACGCTCCGGCGTTGGCCCAGGCCGACCTCGGAATCGCAGTGGGAACCGGCACCGATGTCGCGATTGAAGCCTCGGACCTCACCATCGTGTCCGGCGATCTGCGGGCCGTCGCCGATGCCATAGCGTTGTCACGGCGCACGCTGGCGACCATCAAGGGGAATCTGTTCTGGGCGTTTGCCTACAACTCCGCAGCGATTCCGCTCGCCGCATTCGGTGTACTCAACCCGATGATCGCCGCTGGCGCGATGGGATTCTCATCGTTGTTCGTGGTGTTCAATAGCCTGCGCCTCCGCCAGTTTGCCGGCTATCGAGGCCCAACCCAGAAATCTGCAGCGATGTCTGCGCTAACCCCCGAACCGGAGCTTGTCTCATGACCACCGACCAGAACATTCGCACCTATTCCGTTCCTGACGTCAGCTGCGATCACTGCCAAAGCGCAATCGATGGCGAAGTGTCACTGCTGGCAGGTGTGAGTGCGGTCACCGTCGATATCGACACCAAGACGGTCGAAGTGACCGGGGGAGAAGATGCCGCGATCCGCGCCGCAATCGAAGAAGCCGGCTACGACATCGCCTGAATACCTCGTTTGTGTGGGGTTTTTGGGCGCCTGGGCGCCAAAAACCCCACACAAACGGGCAAGACTGCGGTAATGAACGTTACCGATGCTGTCAACGCCCGCAAGTCGGTCCGCGCGTTTCGCGACGACCCGGTCGATGACGAACTCATTGCTCAGCTCTTGACAACGGCATCGCGCGCCCCTTCGGGCGGCAATGTTCAGCCGTGGCGGATCTACGTCGTCAATGGAGATTCGATGACGCGGTTCCGCGAGTTCCTCATAGATCGTCCGGTCGAGCCGTTGGCCTATGAGATCTATCCGTCGCCGCTCATCGAGCCACACCGTTCATCGCGCTACAAGGTTGGCGAAGACATGTACGCGACGCTTGGGATCGAACGCGATGACAAGCCGGGGCGATTGGCGCAGTTCGCCAAGAACCTCGACTTCTTCGGGGCGCCCGCAGCCATCTTCTGCTTTTTTGATCGCAGCATGGGCCCGCCGCAATGGTCGGATCTCGGCATGTTCCTGCAGACCTTTATGTTGCTGGCTCAGGAGGCAGGTGTAGATACGTGTGCGCAAGAAGCGTGGGCGGTCTATGAAGACGCCGTGAGCGAGTTTGTCGGCGCGAGCAGCGACTTGCGGATCTTCTGTGGCGTGGCGATCGGCCACGGCGACACCCAAGCACCCATCAATACCTTGGTGACCGCGCGCGAGCCACTTGAAGTATTCGCCACCTTCGTCTGACTCGCGAGTAAGCGGCGGTTACCGCTCAGCCTTCGACAGCGATTGTACGAACCGCATCGGCGTGCGTCGCAGCTTCAGTTGGTGAGAGTGTCGAGCCCAGTTCCACGATGAACGCGACGCCATCGTTGCCCGACAGTTCGTTACGGGCCCAGGTCGCGGCGATGCCGGTGTAGGTGCCGCCAGTGATCTGACCCATTGGCAGACCTGCCAATTCGGCATAGCGCGCTCGAACTCGGCCCTCGCGGCCGCTCGCGGGGTTGACCACAAAGAGATCCTGGTGATACCAAATCGCGATGTCAGGCTGTAGCTGGCTGATGAGATTGACGATCGCTTGCGTCTCGGGTTCGCTGGCTGGCCCGGTGCCGGCGTACTGGCCGTTCCCAGGTTCGCCAATTGGTCCCCATTTGTAAGGGAAGTTGCGATTCAGGTCGACAGAGTTGCCGTTGTGACGGTCGAGGTTGGCCTGACCGTCGGGATTCATCGATTCGACCAGCCAGAGTTCGACTCCATCGGGCACCGGTTGGGTGGACAGGTTATTGACAATGGCGAGACCGTCGTCCTCGTCGCCGTGGATCACCCCGATTACTAGCACTCGGCGACCGCCCGGAGTTCCGTGACGGTTGGCAAAGATTGGGCGGCCTTCCGCTGAAAAGCCGAGGCCCACGAAATCACTCGCCAGATCGAGCGCGCCGGGTACCGCCGGGATGGGCGGAATTGTGGTTGTGGAGGTACTGGTGGTGGACGTTGTCGAGGTGCTGGTCGTACTACTTGTGGTGCTGGTCGTCGCGGTGCTGCTGGTGCTAGTGGCGCCTGGGGTAGATGTTGAGGTCGGCGCTGGCGTTGAAGGAACGATGGTGGCCGTAGTCGGCGACGGTGAAGTGTCGACACCGGCGGCCTCGTCGCTGCTGCACGAGGCGAGCGCAAAGAAGGCCGTAACGCTGATCAGAATCGGAGCTCGCACGAGTCGAAAGCTATCCGTTCTGCTTAGGGCCCGACCGGCACCTGCACCGGCGTTCGGTGGCTTAGGAGATGTTGATGCCGACAACTTCGCCGATGGCGTAGGTGACCGCGCACGCAACAAGGACGATCGCTACCTGCCGCAGCACCGATTTCGTGATTGAACGTTCGGCGAAGCGCCCGATAATCGCGCCCACGATCGCGGCGGCAACGACACCGATAGTTACAGAGATCGCGGCTGGCGCGAACCCGGTGGAGTCGGTGAACCAGGGGATCACGGGCAGCAGCGCGCCAAATACGAAACACACGAGTGAGATCGCGGCCGCCCCGAACGCCGACGGGAGATCAGCGGGGTCCACACCCATTTCCTCGCGAGTATGAACGCGCAGTGCGATTTCGGTGTCGCTCATCACATCTTCAGCTGCCTTACGGGCAGTGTCCGCAGCGATGCCCTGGCTCTCGTACATCGTCGCGAGTTCGGCCGTTTCTGTCTCTGCATTGCGGACTAGTTCGCGCCGTTCGATCGCCACCTCGCGCGCGACCAGTTCGTTCTGTGCCGAGATGCTGATCCATTCGCCAGCCGCCATGGAGATCGCTCCGGCCACTGCGCCGGCCAACCCCGCCAACCGGACTACGGAGGCATCCGCCCCGGAACCGGCGAAGCCGAGGATTAGCGAGACGTTTGATACCAGCCCGTCGTTGACTCCGAACACAGCGGCTCGGGCTAACCCTCCCGAAACGCGTCGATGTCCCTCGTGTAGTTCCGCGCGACCCATTGGATTGCAGGATACTCCGGCTGCACGGACCCGCTGGAGTTAATATTGCCATCTCAGCAACGGTCCGTGACCCTCCAACGGCGGCCTGCTCGCCGCGGCTACGCTCGGCTCCGTCAGCCAACCTGACTGAAACTTGGAACCCTCCGTATGAGTGCTCACAACGACGTGGCCGACATCTTGGGAAGACTGCAGGCGCTGGCTCGTGAGCGCCGGTCAGACGATCCTCTACTCGAGCAATTCCTTGGTCGCTACTACCGCGAGTTACCTGACGATGCCGACGATCGAAGAATCGACGATGCCTACGCAGCGGGAGTAGCTCACTTACATCTGGGCCGCGTCCGGAAAGATGCTGAGACGCTCGTCGAGGTTCTTTCACCGGAGATCGAACGCGACGGTTGGGAGACCGATCGGTCGATCTTGTTGTTCGTCACCGGTGACGTGCCGTTTCTCGTCGACACGGTTCGGTTGGTTCTTGACCGCTACGAGCTTGGCATCCATCTCCTCGTGCACCCGATGCTGGGCGTTGAGCGCGACGCCGACCATCGTTTCGTCGCTGTGGGTGCTGGCTTGGGCAAGATCGAGGCTTGGACACAGATCGAAGTAGATCGGTGTCCCCCCGATGTCCGACAGGCCCTTGAACGCGATGTCCGTGAGGCGATCGAAGGTGTGCAGCGCGTCGTTGACGACTTTGCTCCGATGCGGGAACGCCTGATCAGCGTTTCCGGCGAAGATCCTTTGTTGGCATGGATGAGCCGCGAACATCTGGTGTTTCTGGGTGCCGCTTCATACGTCCGATCAAGTTCGGAACTGACGCTGGTGCCCGGCAGCGAGCTCGGCGAGTATCGAGCTGACGGACGGTTGGACCCAATGATCATCGACCCACCGCTGTTTGCGGGTGACGACGCGTTTGTGATTTCGCGGACCGATGCCGTCGCTTGCATTCACCGAGGGGCGCGGATGACGTCAGTTGCCGTGCGAACCCCGGGGGGGCACGAGGAACATCGCTTTGTTGGATTGCTCAGTAGCGCGGCATACCGCAAGAGTGTGTTCGCGATACCCGTGATCGGTGAACGAGCCAAGCAGGTCATCGAAATCGTCGGCGCGGCGGCCGAGAGCCATACCGGTCGCGCTGTTCGCAACGTAATTGAGACACTTCCTCGCGACATCATATTTGAGTTGGGTGAAGAAGAACTGGCCGAGATCGTCAACGAAATCGTCGGCCTGCAGGAGCGACAGATCGTTCGGGTATTCGATGTTTCCGAACCCGTCGGCCCTTGGACGACGGTTTTCGTCTACGTCCCCCGGTCACGGTTCACCGCGGTCCTACCTTCGATCGTGACTTCCTTGGTTAGTGAGCACTATGGCGGCGAGGTGCGCGATCCTGAAACGTTGCTGGGGACCAGCTCGCTGGCGCGGATCTCGATGGTCGTGCGCGCTGAGCCAATGGACGACCCAGACCGTCTGGTGGCAGCTATCGATGCCGCCTCGACAACTTGGGCTGAGCGGGCACTGCACGCACTGATTGAGGTCCATGGCGATATCGAGGGGGCGCGCGTATTTGATGTCGTACGCCACTGTGTCCCCGCCGACTATCAAGCGCGGGTTCGCCCGGAAGCAGCTGTTGGTGAATTGGCCAAGGTCGCTTCGATGCTGTCGCCAGCAACGGCCGATGAAGACTTGCCGCGACCGGAGGTACTCACGTCGCTGGGTCGCGAGCTTGACGCCGCCGATGGCGAGTGGCGGTTCCGAGTGTTTCTTCGCGATCGGCCCGCAACGATTGCCGACCTGGTGCCGTTGATGGAGCATCTGGGTCTGACCGCGGTGGACGAACATCCGGCTGAGTTTGTGTCGCGTGATGCTCACGTCTACCTCTATGACATCGGTGTTCGTATCAAGAGCGACGCCATGGGAGACGCGCAACACCAGGAACTGCAACTCGCGTTCATGGGTTTACTGGCGGGCGATATTGAAGCCGACGGACTCAACCGGTTGGTGCTTGCTGCCGACCTTGATTCGCGCCAGGTGGCTATCCTTCGGCTGTACATCCGGTACCTCCATCAAGCTGGTTTTCCCTTCAGTCCCGTGTACGTGGAACAGGCTCTTGTTCGGCAGCCTCAGATTGCTGCCGAGCTAGCCGAACTCTTCGATACACGTTTCGATCCAACACTGGGAATCAGCACAGAGGAACGAGCGGCGAGTCTGACGGCCGTCCATGAACGCTTGTCTAGGCACCTCGACGCTGTTCCCTCGCTCGATGACGATCGCATCTGTCGCGCGGTGATGACGCTCATCGACGGAACGGACCGCACTAACGCGTTCAGCGGGAACGGTGATGTCGCGGTCAAGTTGCGACCGCACGACATCGACTTCCTGCCCGAGCCGCGGCCCGAGTTCGAAATTTTCGTTTGTTCGCCAGACCTCGAAGGCGTCCACCTGCGGGGTGGCCTGATTGCCCGAGGCGGGCTGCGGTGGAGCGATCGGCCTGAAGACTTCCGTACCGAGGTGCTGGGGTTGGTCAAAGCCCAGATGGTGAAGAACGCGGTGATCGTGCCGGTCGGAGCGAAGGGCGGATTCGTCGTCAAACGATCTACTGCGGCTGCCGGCGACCGAGATGCGCTACGGGCGGAGGGGGTCGACCGCTACCGGCGGTTCGTGCACGGGTTGCTGGCACTGACCGACAATGTGATCGACGGTGCAGTGGTCCACCCGCCAGACCTGGTGATCTACGACGGGGAAGACCCCTATCTCGTGGTCGCGGCCGACAAAGGGACGGCCACCTTTAGCGATATCGCAAACGAAGTCGCACTGGAATACGACTTCTGGCTGGGCGACGCCTTCGCCTCTGGAGGTAGCTATGGCTACGACCACAAAGCAATGGGTATCACCGCGCGCGGAGCCTGGGAGAGTGTCCGTCGGCACGCCCGCGTCATCGGTAAAGACGTAGACGTCGATGAGCTGACCGTTGTCGGGATTGGCGACATGTCGGGTGACGTATTCGGTAACGGGATGTTGTTGTCGCCGCACCTTTGTTTGGTGGCAGCATTTGATCATCGCCATATATTTCTCGACCCGAACCCTGATCCACGGGCCTCGCACGATGAGCGGCGTCGCTTGTTCGAGTTGGCCCGCGCTACGTGGGCCGATTACGACCAAGCGTTGATCTCGCCTGGTGGCGGCCTGTATTCCCGGACGCTCAAGACGATTCCAGTTAGCGCTGAGGTCGGCATTGCATTGGGCCTCGATGCCGGAGCCACGACTCTGAGGCCCGACGAGTTGATATCGGCGATTCTGAAGGCCCCGGTCGACTTGCTCTGGAACGGCGGGATCGGCACATATGTCAAGGGGTCCTCGGAGACGAATGCGTCGGTGGGTGACCGAGCTAACGACGTGTTGCGGGTCAATGCCTCGGAGCTACGTTGTCGAATCATCGGCGAGGGCGGCAACCTCGGTCTAACGCAGCTCGCACGTGTTGAGTATGCAGTGTCGGGTGGTCTGGTGTATGCCGACGCGATCGACAACTCGGCGGGGGTCGATTGCAGCGACCACGAAGTGAATATCAAGGTGGTTCTCGACCGGTTAGTGCGCGACGGGGAACTCACGGTCAAGCAGCGCAACCAGCTGCTGGTTGACATGACTGCCGATGTTGCTGATCTGGTACTGGACCACAACCGTGCTCAGACGCTGGCCTTGATGATTGCCCGCAACCAGGCGCTGCCCATGGTCAATGTTCATGCGCGTTATCTAGAAGCGCTTGAGTCAGATGGGCATCTAGTTCGGGCCCGCGAGCACCTCCCGAGCGACAAGCAAATTGCTGCTCGGCAGAGCGCCGGGAGTGGATTGCGCGCCCCGGAGTTTGCGGTGATGATCGCCTACACGAAGAATGCTGACATCGCCGAGATTATGGATTCGGACCTTCCCGATGACGAGGCGCTCGAAGCGGACTTGATGGCGTACTTCCCGCGCGCCCTTGCGGAGAGATTCCCTGAGGCGATCCGCAGTCACCGGCTACGACGCGAAATCATCACCACCGAGTTGGTCAATGACATGGTCAACCTGGCCGGGATCTCCTTCGACCATCGGATGACGGAAGATTCAGGAGCTTCGGTATCCGATGTCACGCGCGCATTTCTTGCATCGCGCAACATCTTTGGTTTCAGTGGCCTCTGGCGAGAAATTGATCAGATCCCAACCTCCATTGATCTCGATACACAGATCGACCTATTCCTCGACGTTCGGCGGATGGTCGAGCGGAGCACGGTTTGGTTGCTGCGCCACCGTCACCCTCCCCTTGACGTTGGTGCGGCTATCGATACCTTTGCCGCTGGCCTGGCCTTTCTCGGTGAGTCGTTGGACTCGGTCGTGACCGGCCGCGTACTAACCGACATAGTGGCCTTGAGAGAGTTGCGGGTCGCTGCTGGGGTGCCGCCCGAACTCGCTGCTCGGTCGGCGCGGTGGCCATGGATGCACACCGGATTTGACATCGTTGAACTTGCGCACAGCGAGTCGTGCAACGTCGCTGACGCAGCGACGGCCTACTGGGCTGTATTTGACGCGTTTGATATCGGTTGGCTTTGGGACGGCATTGGGTCGCTGCCGCGTTCGGATCGATGGCAGCAGCAGGCTCGCTCCGCTCAGCGCGACGACCTAATGCTGGTGTTGGCCAATCTCAGCCGACACGTAATGCGTTCCGCAGACGGCTCGCCAGCAGCCTGGATGACCGCCAACCAACGGGCGGTCGAGCGTGTAATCGCGATGCTCACTGAGATCCGGCGTGCCGACACATTCAATCTCACCACGATGTCAGTGGCGCTGCGGCAGCTGCGGAACCTGACGATGACTGCGGCCGCCGACTGAGAGATAGCGTCGACCTACCCATGACTGAGACCCCTCGCTTTCGTTTCGCCCCATCACCAACTGGCTCGTTCCACGTCGGAGGCGCCCGCACCGCGCTTCACAACTGGGCGATGGCGCGGCGGCTGGGTGGCACCTTTGTGTTACGCATCGAAGACACCGACGAAGTCCGCAACCGTCCGGAATGGACCGAGGGGATAATCGACGCTCTGGCATGGATCGGCATCGCAGCCGACGACCCGCACTTCGAAGGTCCACATTTCCAGAGCGAGTTCGCCGAGGCACATGTAGCCGCGGCGCAGCGACTCTTCGAACAGGGAGACGCCTACTACTGCGACCTCAATGGTGATCAGATCCAGGAACGGGCGAAGCGCCTCGGTACCAACGGCTACGACGGGTACTCCCGTGACCGTGGCCTCGGCCCGGCACCCGGGCACGTCCTGCGATTTCGTGTTCCAGAGGGCACGACCGTGGTCCACGATCTCGTTCGAGGTGACGTCTCGTTCGACAATTCAACAATCGAAGACTTTGTCTTGCTTCGTGGGAACGGCACCCCGGTGTTCATTCTGGCCAATGTGGTAGATGACATCGAGATGCG
>JAHRVJ010000285.1 GCA_019090765.1 Ilumatobacteraceae bacterium | reverse complement strand
CGCGCATCAGCAGTGATGGAGACGCTTCTTGAAGGTGGCAGAAAGGTCATTTGGGTGGGCATCCCCAACGACGACAATCCGGAAGTGACCGCTCGAATGGCGGTGCAGGATCGGGCTGCTAAGGCCGCGGCGGAAGAACACCCCGACGTGGTCTTCATCGACACCTGGTTACGATTCTCGGGCCGCGATGGCGGGTGGGCGGAGTTCGTAATCGACCCTCGTGACGGCGAAGGTAAGGATGTGCGCGCTGGCGACGGATTCCACTTGAACACGACTGGCGCGGAGATCCTTGCGCTCGATATCGCACAGGCGGTTCGTGACGCCCTCCGCGAATTGGGTGCCGCCATCTAGCAGCGTTAGATCAAGCGGTGCCGTTGGTCGGGAGGAAGCTCAGCTGTAGATCGCCGAGCTTCACCAGCGTCGCAGCAATCCAACCACCCAGGACTCCGAAGTGTTCGTCGAGCAGGGTGTTTGTGCCGTCGGCGACTGTTTGCTCTGCCAATTCGTATAGCCCCTCGTACGTGACTTCAGCAGCGTAGGAGGTGTGTGGATCATTGGGGTTGACCAAGGTGTCGGCGTGAGCAATTTCCGATGTTAGGCCAGCACGTTCAAGCCGGTCGCCGCCAACTGATGGGCTGTGTTCGGGGACAGTGGCGTAGAGGAGTTCGGGATCAGGGGGTTGCGCGAGCTGCTGGACGCGGAGCACAATTTCCATTTCGATCGCAGGCTGGCGCTCTAGGACCTCTTCGACGTACCACTGGCGATAGGCGGCCTGGCTCCAGGCGGGCCAATCGAAGGTGATGTGAGCGAAGATTCGTGGCGGTTCGCCCTCGCCAGGAAGGCCGTAGCTCGTTTCCCATGTTAGATCGCCGAGTAGTACATCGGCTTGGAAATGCTCCTCGAATGCCTGTCGTTCGAGGAAGGCTGACTCGAATGCATCACGAAGCGCACTGATTGCATCGGTGAATACATGGTCCAGCATGGTCACCGGGAGACTAATCCCGCCGCTGTGCCAGACTGGCTTCTATGCCCCTCGTGATAACTGACATCGCCGACGGCGTAGCAACGCTGACGCTCAACAACCCCGACGAACGCAATACGCTGACTGCCCCGATGGTGGCCGAAATAATCTCGGCGATGGACTCCTTTGAGGCCAACGAAGACGTTGGTGCGGTGGTCGTTACCGGAACCCCACCAGCGTTTTGTGCGGGTGCCAACCTCGGCAATCTCGCTGAGGCCACCGGCGACAGCCTCGGAGTGATTTACGAGGGCTTTCTACGTATTGCTCGGAGCCCGCTACCAACGTTGGCGGCGGTAAACGGTGCGGCCGTCGGCGCGGGAATGAATCTGGCGCTGGGGTGCGATGTTCGCGTTGTTGCCGACAATGCCAAGCTTGACACGCGGTTCTTGCAGCTCGGCATTCATCCCGGCGGTGGGCACACCTGGATGTTGCGCCGCATTGTAGGTCCGCAAGCTGCAATGGCCGCCGTTGTGTTCGGTCAGGTTCTCGATGGGCGCGAGGCCGAGCGGGTGGGGCTCGCCTACCAGTGTGTTCCGGCCCAGGATCTACTTTCCGTGGCTCACTCCATGGCCGCCAGCGCGGCTTCAGCCCCACGAGAACTTGCCATCGTGACCAAGAAGACCATCCAGGCAATGGCCGATATCGACGATCACGCATCGGCAGTGCAACGCGAGCTCGAACCGCAACTCTGGAGTACCCAGCAGCCGTGGTTCGCGGAGCGGATCGCGGCCCTCAAGGCGCGGATCTCCAAACGCGCCAAGTAGAGCGCAGCTACTTGCGAGCCTTCCGTTCGAGGGTGCTGACGGCGTTACGGATTTGCTCGAACGCGTCGTCGTTGTCGGTCCATCGAGCGTCGAATGCAGCACGGTCGAGTGCTTCTGCAACTGTCGTGGGTCCAACTTCGTCGTCTAGCTCCTCCTCCAACCGGCGGGCGATCCCCGGGTTTGTTTGTAGCGGAGCACCTGCGGACAGATCTGGTGTCAGTGCTGAGAAGCGATCTTGCAGCACTCCCCACCGGCCGCGTCGACGATTACGAAGTGCTCGACGGAACGGCTGGATTCCGGCCCATCCGACTAGTGCCATGATGCCCAGCAATGACAGTTCAACGGCATGCGAGCGAATTGACGATACGGCTGCGCCGACCAGATCTCCCCCCACCGTGCCATTGCTTGTATCGCCAGCGAGTGGTACCTGTGCGGTTGGGTCGAAGGCTTCCCAGCCGGTCTGAGGGAACCACACCTCGACCCACGAGTGGGCATCACTGGCACGCACTTTCCAGACCCCGGAAACTCGGTCACGCTCACCTGGGATGTATCCCGAGGCGAGTCGAGTCGGCACGCCTTGGCTACGCAACATCACTGCGAGGGTGGATGCGATCTGCTCGCAAAAGCCGCGACGGGATTCAAACAAATAGTCGTCAACGGCGTCAGCCCCGGGCGCCGGAACTGGCGCGTCCAAGTCGTACTCGGTATTGGCTGCGAGCCAAGCCTGATAGGCCAGAATCGTGTCGTATGTCGACTCACCAGGCGTTCGCAGGTTTGCGGCCAGCTCCAGTGTGCGCTCAGTGGTCGAGTCTGGAAGTCGCAGAAATGGCTCAAGGTCGATGGTTGAATCGTTTCGCGCGAAGTCATCGAAGACCGCACCAATGTCACCTTGCGAACGAAGGATCTTGGGTGTCACCTGAAGGCGGCTCGATACAACCGTGTAGGCGGAGCCTTTGCCAAGCGTGATGTCAGAACGCAGGGCGCCGTCTGGGCGAGTCCAGACGTTCCCGTCGAAGATCACACGTGTTGGCCTGTAGGCCGCAAACACAACGTTGGGAAGGTCGGTTTCGATGAAATAGGTCTGTACGAGCTCTTTCGCTTCGATGCCCCCTCCGGTTGCGTCGCCGAGTGTTGGCGGAACATCGATTGTTGGCCCGCCATGGGGTACGCCGATGTCGGGTGATACGCGCCACGTGCGACCATCGAAATCAGCGAACGTTTGCGCTCTCCAGAAGGCTGGCTCAGGTGACCTGACGCGCATCACGACATCGTCGCCGAGGTCACCCCGCAGCGACGTGTCGAGGGTCTCGGTGAACCCGCGGTATCCGCCAGCCTCACCGACCGCTCCGCGCTCGGCGGGGTCCGGATCGTTCCCCGGCGTGGTGGGGTCGGCTGGACCTCCCAACCCACCAGGTGTGCCAGCCGGATGTTCATTGCTGGCCAAGGCGGGTAGACCGAGCCGTGCCGGTCCGTCGGGTATCGGCACCACGCTAAGAACGGCCAGGGCAACGATTCCAGCGGTCACGATCCAGCCGGTAGCACGCAACACCGATGCTCGTCGGCGCCCGGCGCGCCTGACGGCGACGGGCTCGCGAGTAGCTCTGAAGCTTGCGGGGCGCGGGTTCGAGCGCCGCGTCGTCGACATGATGGATACAGCGAATGCAATACCCCATGCAGTCATCCACCACCCGAGATCCCCGTCGATGCGCAGACCCGCGGCGTAAACGGCGACAACGAAAATCATTGCCTGGTGCACACGTAGCGTGCGCCGATCGGTGACTTCGAAGCCGTGGAGTACGACGAGCAGCATCAGCAGGTTTGGCATCGGTCCGCGAAGAGCTGCGAGCAGGCCTTCAACGCCGTCAGCCTTGGCAGCAATCCCCGCGAGTGCTCCCACTGCGGCGAGCCCAACTCCGATGCGTAGTGGTAGCGGTCTCTCCCCGCCCGATCGAGCAAAGTGGAGTGAGACTGCGGCGCCGAGCACCAGCCCCAAAGCTGCCAGCAACGCGCTGAGCGCAACCGCCGAGAGAGCCCCAAGCAGCATCGCTAACGCGAGGATCGCCGCGACCGTGGCAGATACCCGGGCGGATCCGTCAATGCTCGCTGTCTGTTCCAATTTGGCGGCCCGCTGGCGTGTCCTGGAGCGTCGCTTGCGAGTCGCTGGATTGGAGTTCTGCTTGATTCGTTCCGCTAGCTCGGCGGACCAATACGCCGCTGCTACCTCAGACGTAACCGGGATTGGTTCATTGCTGGGTGATCCAATATCAAGCAAGACGTCATGGCCTTGGCGGAGCCCCTCGCCAAGGGTCCAGCGCAGTTGGGCAGGCTGGTCGTGTCCTTCATACGGCACCAACCAGGTCGTGTCGGACGCGGCGACTCTGTCATGCACGATGAGGCTTCCCGCGCGCAGCGTTGACGGCCAGTGGATTCCTTCGCCGGGGTCGCCTTCCCGCCAGGCCCGGATGCCATCGATTTCACCAGCATGGCTGCCTCGTTCGCTTGTTGCGGAGCCGTCGCGACGCGACGCTCGACTCTCGATCGGGAGTACCGGACCACATGCTGGCGGAGCCACGTGGATTGGTTGGATCGGAATAGTGATGGTTCGTCGCCACCAGATCAGACCTGCGGGGCCGGGTGATTCAACCCGCGCCGTGAGCTGTCTGATGATCCCAGCCTGCTCGAAACGAGCGTCGGTGCCGATCCGCAGTGTCGGATTGTGACCATCGTCGGCCCACATATTGTCGCGATCTACGAGGTCGACTTCAGCGACTGCGGTATCGAAACGTTCGGTCGTTGAGAACTGAACCCGGGCATCGTCAGGCAGGCGGTCCGCCGCGTGTAGTTCGATCGTTAGGCGGGTCGCTGAACCGACTGTTGCAGCGTCAGGCGCGTTGAGCACGGTGACGGATGCACATCGGACATTGAGCCAGCCACCGAGCAACGCGCACCCGATACCGACCAAACCCGCGACGAGTAACAAGATGACCGCCGTCGCACCGGTGAGTCGAGCGATCGCGAGCCCGACAACCCACGCGCCGATGAAGCTGGCTGCTCCCGGTGATAGTCCTGCGGGGCGAAGCTTCGCTCGCGCGACACGCTCTTCAGACATCACGCGTCGATCAGATACTTGGAGGGCTGAGCCCGGCCAGGCACTCGGCGACCAGTGATCGACCATCAGTCACTGTTGCGTTGCTACCTGCAACGCGGTGTGCGAGCGCTGGAACGGCGACCGCCACGACGTCATCAGGAGTCACATAGTCGCGACCACGGAGAACGGCCCGAGCGCGGGCCAGGGCGATCACGGACACTCCGGCCCGTGTGGATGCGCCGAGGCGAATCTTGGGGTGATTGCGCGTTGCCTCGAGTAGCTCGACGACGTAATGCGCGATCGCGTCGGCGACGTGCACGGTTGAGACGAAGAGTCGAGCATCTGCAAGTTCGTCGAGCGTGGTGACTGGTTCTATGGCATCGAGAACGGAGCGCCCTCTGCGCCCGGTTAACACCTCCAACTCGGAGTCTGGCGCTGCTCTTCCAGGGGTCACGGACGCGCCGAAACGGTCAAGCGCGCCTTCGCCTAAACCGTAGGTGCCGGCAATGTCAATCGGGTTCTGTGTCGCAACCAACATGAACGGCCTGGGTAGGTCGTGACTGACGCCGTCGACGGTGACCGTTGCTTCTTCGGCTAGTTCGAGTAACGCCGACTGAGTGCGCGGTGTCGCGCGGTTCAGTTCGTCGAAGACAACAATGTTGGCAAAGACGGGACCTGGCCGGAAAGTCATCGTGTGTCCGTCATTGCCGGGAACCATCGACCCCGTGACGTCACCCGGCAGGAGGTCGGAAGTGCCTTGGATGCGCTTGAACGACCCGCCGACGGCCAAAGCCAACGCCTGAGCCAGGAGGGTCTTACCCACCCCGGGGATGTCTTCAATTAGCAGGTTGCCCTGAGATAACAGGGTCGCGACAGTGATCTCGATGGTCTCTGGCTTGCCTGCGACGACCGACTCGATTGTCCCGATCAGCCGTGCCCCCAGAGCTTCGACGTTGTCCGAACCAGTTGCGCGAGCCGTTGACATTGGTCGTTCCGTGGGTAGAGGAGGAGTCGGCGGCGGCAGCGTGTCCACTGCTGTTTATCGACCTGTTTCGGCAAGACCTTGACTCCGATCTGGGCGCTGACCAAATCGCGCAGAATCGTTACACGACCTCATGGCGCGTCCGCTGCTGGTGCAGTACCGTCAGAAGCGATAGCAACCGAAACCACCGTGAATTCCACGAAGCAGGAGGTAGCCAATGAGCCAGCGTCACCGCACCGCCGAGGTGCTAGTGCCGATTAAGCAGGAAGTGCGTGCTCACGCTCACAGCGAGCGTCACCGCGTCCACGTCGAGCTTCGCAGCGTTGCTCAAGATGTTTCAGCGGGTGTCGACCCGCGAGATGTCCATGAGCCGGGCGAAGAGTGGAGACCTCTCCATCATCACGACGCTGAGATTGCCAAGACCAAGTTGGCTAAGCGCAATCGCACCAAGCGACACTGGAAAACCAAGATGTGGAAGCGGAGAACGCAAATGCGCCGTGATCGTGCAGCGGCACTGCAGGCGGCGCGCGCTAACGCCGGGCTTTCTATCCAATAGATCTCAACTTTCGAACGTTAGGTCGGTCGAGAGTTCGATCCAGTTTGCCATTAGGTCGACCCGGCGTTGTTGCCATTCCTCCACGGTGATCCCGTAGCGGATGTGGTCTTCCCAAACTCCGTTGATTTCGAGGTAGCGCTGCGCGATGCCCTCTTCGCGGATGGCTAATTTCTCCATCACCCGAACGCTGCGTTGGTTGCGCGGAACAATGCAGATTTCCATCCGATGCAGCTCGAGTTGCTCGAATGCAAACTGCAGCACCACCACCACGCCCTCTGCGATGTATGCGTTTCCGGCGTGGCGCTGGTCAATCCAGTAGCCGAGGGTTCCCGACTGCATCGCTCCGCGGATCACATTGTTGAGGTTGACCTCGCCAGCGAGTTCTTTGCCTACGAACAGCCCGAACTGATACGCGGTTCCGCTGGTGCGATCGCGATCGCGCTGCTGGCACCGAGCAGTAAATGCGGACCGGTCCTTGGTGGGGTCGGGTTGCCTAGCGGCCCGGCTCGGTTCCCATACCGTTAGCCACTCGGCGTTGCGCTGGCGAACCTCGCGCCAGTCGCGAAAATCATTGGCAGCCAGCGGGCGCAACGTGACCCTACGGCCGGTGAGTCGCACTGGAGTAGAGCTACGCGAGGGATGGCGGAGCGACATCTCAGTCGACCCCTTGGTCCGTAGAGGAAACCTCGATGTCGTTGAGTTCAAGCCGCCGCATGATGGCAAGTATCACGCAACACGTGCCGACAATGGTTTCAACATGCTCATTTGTGAGGCAGGGGTTAAAGAGGCGCTCGGCAACTGGCTCCGCCACCAGAGTGCGGAATAGGTCGTCAGCGGCTGCGCGGTGCAGTCGATAGTTGCTCGGAATGGTTTCGTTTCCGATTTCGACGCGGGCGAGGGCCAAAGCATGTCCACCGGTGGCGACGACCAAGGTGCAGTCGGCAACCGCAGGCGTATCGATCAAGATGTCGTCGAGGTGGTCATGCACGGCGGCGAGGGCATTTGTGAGGTGCTCGGGCCGTGGCGGATCGGCGCGTTCGAGAGGGCCATCCAGCAAGCTCAGCGGGCCGTGTGGGATGACGAAGCTGCTGCCGCCAGCCATGTCGATCCCGACCGTTCGATCATTGATGGCCACAGTGAGTTCACCTGGAGCCGGGCTCACCGGCTGGGCCCGTCGTTGAAGGTCGCGAGATCAAGTTGCCTAAGGGTCCATAACCCGACGGGGTCCTCGCCGCCCGCGAGCGAGTAGGCCACGTGAGCGTGGAGGCACTTGATGCCGGTCCGGGTGCCACCTACGCCGCCGTAGGGCAGCGGACCCTGATGGGATTGCGGGATTGCAGTGTTGCGGTCGGCTTCGTACCGGGAGTGGGTGGCGGCGATTGCTGCGCGATCGATCTCTAGCTCGGCGCGTCGCACGCCGCCCGCGGCCTCGACGCGGCTGACGGCCTTGACCAACTCAGTCGATACGAGGTAATAGCGGGTGGGCATTGGTGTGAGGTCGTCGAGGAAGGGATCGTTGCGGATGACAACCGGGTCGCCAAGGGGGTCGCGAACCACAACTTCGAAGGCGCCTCGTGGGGGTCTGCCGAGAAGTTGCTCGACTCGTGACCGGTCGTCCATCAGCTCCGTCGGCGCCTTAGCAGCAGCATCAGCAGCAGCAGTGCCAACATTGCGGGGGCTGCTCGTTTGAGGATCGAACTGCCACCGACTTCCATCAGGTCAATTGGCTCCGTAGCGGGACCGTCGATCTTGCGTAGCTGGGGCTCATCGGAGCTATCTGGAATTTCGGTGCTGGCCGTGGCGAGGCCCTGTTGGTCGAGCATCTCGTTCAGGTTGTCAGCAAACTGCTCCATCAATTTTGCGCTGACGTCGCCCATAATGCCCCGCCCGAATTGGGCGACTTTCCCGGTGATATGAAGGTCGGTGGTGACGACTACGCGGGCACTGGTTGGCGATAGTTCTTCGGCCTGAGCGGTGATTTCCGCGGATGCGTTGCCTCGACCGCCGGTGTCGCGACCCGACCCTTTGATGACGACGCGATAGTTCTCATCGTCGCGCTCCACGGTGTGCGCCTCGCCTTTGAACTGGCTGCTGATCGCGCCGAGCTTCACCTTGACGACACCGCGGTAGGTCTCACCTTCTACCTCTTGCAGTTCGGCGCCAGGAAGACACGGAGCAATTCGCTCAAGGTCGGTGATCAGCGGCCACGCCTCGTCGATGGGGCGATTGACCGTGAATTCGTTAATCAGTTGTTCTGCCATCGGTGAAGATCCTCTGTGGTGTCGATGTCGGCGGGTGAACCCGGGCACGATACTTCAGATACGAGATCTGGACGAGCACGGATCAGGGATCGTGCGCCTTCGTCACCGGTTGTCGGTAGCAGTGGCCACGTTTCGTCGGCCAGCGCCACGGGATTACCGCGCTGGCCGTTGTAAGTCGCGACAGCGATAGGAGATGGATCGTTCGCGACTAGACGCCAGGCGTCGGGGCTGACAAATGGTTGGTCCCCGAGGCCGACTACGACCCGGGTGCAACCGAGTGCGCGGGCGATTTCTATACCGGCCTGGACGGAGGTGATCTGGCCCTGCGCCCACAGTTCGTTCTGACAGATAATGACGTCGTCGCCAATTAGCTCGGGGGCGATTGGCTCGGGGAGTGCTCCGGTAACCACGATCACTGGCCCGATATCGGCCTCCCGAGCGTGCGTCAGAGCGTGCTCAATGACTGTTGCGGTTGTTGGTGCGTTGACGGTTGCGAGGAGCTTGTGCCCTGGGCCCCGAAACCGGGTTCCGGCTCCTCCGGCGAGCAGGATTGCGGCTCGGTCGTGCTGGCGTTCATCAGCATGGCTGGCCGACAAGCGAGTCATCCCCCCATTCTGGCCTTCAAGCGTCTGCGCGCGACGAGGGGCGTCCAAGGAGATGACAGATTCATTACGAAATGTTCACGCTCGGAGTTGAATATTTCAGTTGTGTGACGATATGTTGCACTTTCTGTTGGCGGGCGGCCTGCCCAACACAACTGATCTGCCACCACAGCACATGCCTTCTTTCTCCTCACACTCAGCTGCATCGCCTCGCCGCAGGAGCGCTCTGCGATGTGGTGTCTTGGCCGTGGTGGCCTCCATTGCCGCAGTCTTGCTGGTCGATGCTGGGCCTGCTTCAGCCCTCGAGTTGAGAGCGCCGCTTGAAACTAATGCGCTGGCGCCATTCGTTGCAGTATCAGCGACGGACGCTCTAGACAGCTTCGACGCATACCAGAGCAGTGGCGACCTGGCCTCATACGGGAACTTCGTCAGGGCCCGAACACAAACCGCTCGTCTGGCCGCAACCGAACTCGGTTACCCAGAGGCCGAGATGATCTCAGCTTGGGCTTCCACGCCTTTGGAGCATCAGCGTGCCGTGCTGGCGGCGATGACTCAGGTCGGTGTTCCATATCGTCGCAATACCAGCTCTGAGGGTGTCGGCTTCGACTGTTCGGGGCTCACTACATATGCATGGGCCGAACCGGGTGTCACGTTGTATCGACAGAGTGGCTCGCAGATCAGTGAGGCCGAACGGCTCGACCGTTCCACTGCTAAAGCGGGTGACCTGGTGCACTATCCGGGTCACGTGATGATCTACCTGGGTGTTGGCGATGCCATCATCCACTCGGTTAAGACCGGTCGAACGGTTGAGCTCGACACAATCTCCGATCGCCGCTCGTCTTCGGTGCGCTTCGGCGACCCGTCAACCTGAGCACTCGCGCGGCCGTTTCGTCGGTGGCACTACTGATCTAAGTTCAGCTGTGGATTGCGCCTGAACTGTTACGTAGGGACGGGACATTGTGGCCGGTGCGCCGTGCGATGATCTCGGCACAGATGGAAACTGCTGTCTCCTCGGGGGTGCGGGCGCCGATGTCGACTCCGATCGGAGACATCAACCGCTTGAGATCCTCGGGGCTGGTTACGCCCACCTCGGCCAACCGCTGCATCCTGCGGTGGTGCGTAGATCTGCTGCCCATCACGCCGATGTAGCCGACCCGAGTTGCTAGTGCCCCCTGGATTGCCGGAACATCGAACTTCGGGTCGTGAGTGAGGATGCACACCGCGTCGCGCGGGCCGAGTTCTTCCCCTCGCTGCTCAAACACCTGCGTCGGCCAAGAGACCTTTACTTCGTCTGCCATCGGGAATCGTCGCGTGGTTGCGAACACCTCGCGGGCGTCACACACGGTGACGCGATAGCCGAGAATCTTGGCTACCCGAGCCAGCGCAGCCGTGAAATCGACCGCGCCGAATATCCACATTTCGGGTGGCGATGCGTGTGACTCGATGAAGATCCGAATGGTCGGTTGATCGATCAGGTCCTCGGGCGTTGTTTGCCCAGCCGGTCCGTAGTTGCGCACGCCGGATCGAGCTGCTTCAAGCTCAGCGAGTGCATCGCGGGCGACTACACGATCGAGTTCTGGATGTCCGAGCGATCCGACGGGTGATGCATTCGGTTCAATCAGGAGCTTGGCACCGATTTGGGGGCCATCGACCACGGTTGCCAGAGCCACCGGAATTGAGGCAGACAGCAGCTCCGCATAGCGTGCAAAGATCGGGCCGCTCACCAGTCGAGTTCCTCGATAAACAGGTGAACGGTTCCACCGCAAGTGAGCCCGACCGCGATTGCTTCGTCGTCGGAGTACCCGAAGGTGACAATGCCCGCCCCACGCTCGCCACCGAGAATCGCTAGGGCTTCACTCACGACCGCTCCTTCGACACACCCGCCGCTAACACTTCCAGATACCTCACCCGACTCGGTGACCGCCATTGCCGCACCTGGGTCACGCGGCCCCGAGCCTTCAATGTCGACCACGCGTGCGACCGCAATCCGCGCGCCAACAGACTGCCAGCGGAAGATATCGTCGAGTAGCTCTTTCATCTTGTAATTGAACCGATGTTGGTCACTCTGCTCAGCGTACGGTAGTCGGCGTGCTGGGTCGCCGCCTGACGGTTAGGGCTCAGCGATCACTGCGGCTAATTCGTCCATCGCAGCAATCGAGTGACCCTCCACGAACCGGTCGACGAATGGCAGGGCGGCGGCCATGCCGCGGGCGAGAGGGGCATAGCCCGGAGTGACTTTGAGGGGGTTGACCCAGATCAACCGGTGAGTAACGCGCTGCAACCTCTCCATCTGTTCCGCCAACTCGTCGGGATCGCCACGGTCCCAACCGTCAGAGAGGATGACCACGATCGAGTTGCGGGCGAAACCTTTCACGCCCCACTGATCGTTGAACTCGCGCATGTCGGCTCCGAGCCGAGTGCCGCCGCTCCAGTCGACCACCCGCTGACCTGCAGCCCGCAGAGCGACGTCGGGGTCTCGATTTGTCAGCTCGCGGGTGACGCGTGTCAGGCGCGTGCCGAGGGTGAAGGCCTCAACCTTCTGGCGTCCGGCGACGGCGGCATGCACGAACCGCAACAGTGCCCGGGCATAAGGCTCCATCGACCCGCTCACGTCCAGTAGCAGTACAAGCCGTCGCAGCCGGGGTGAGGGGGACGAATAATGGCGCTCGATGGGCTCGCCGCCCGAGCGCAGCGAAGCCCGAACTGTACGCCGAATGTCTGGACGCGACGTCTGGCGCCGTGTGGGGCTGCGGCGTAGCGAGGGTCGAGGCGCGCCAACGAGTTTTAACTCCGACATCAGTTCCTGCGACCGCGCGAGCTCATCGCTGGTGTATTCGGCGAAGTCCTTGTTGCGCAATACTTCCGAGGCTGAGAATCGCATCTCGATGACGTCGTTGTCGTCGGGTTCGGCAGCCTCTTCGCTGTGGTCTTCTGTGAGCTCATCGAACGCGATCGTCACCTCGATTGGATCATCTGCAAGTGCGCTGGATACGTCTGCCGTGCGACCTTCGAAGAACACCGAGAATGCCTTGTCATAGGAGTCGATGTCCTCGGGTCGGCGGATCAGGGTGGAGCGGCCGGCCCAGTATGTGGCGTGACGCTCTGTGAGGCCCACGGCGCAAAGCGCCTCAGCGAACGCGTGCGTTGAGCTGGTCGGCACATTGAGCCCAATCCCGCGCAGTATTTGGGTGAAGGCGACGGCGATTTCAGCCGGATCGGAGATGTGTCGTTCACTGCCGCCGATGCTGCTCGTGGTGCTCTGACCCTTCATGTCTCTGGGCTAGCTGCCGCTGGCAGCTCCGTGCACGAGGGCCCTTTCAACGGCCTGTTTCACCACTTCGCCAAATCCATGTTGAGCGACCCGCTGACTGTCTTCTCGGTACTTGACAACGGTTCCGAGAGTATTGGCCACCACTTGCTCGTTCAGTGTGGTGGCGCCCAGGTGGCCCAAAGCGGTAGCCCAATCAATCGTTTCAGCAACGCCTGGCGGCTTGTATAGGTTCAGTTCTCGGAGGTTCTCGGTGGCCGCGGCTACCTGGCGGGCGAGCTTGTCAGTGATGTTCGGAACCCGGAGTTTGACGATTGCGACCTCACGCTCGAAGTCGGGATGTTCGACCCAGTGGTAGAGACATCGGCGTTTGAGTGCGTCGTGGACATCTCGGGTGCGGTTCGAGGTCAGTACTACCAACGGTGGGCGACCAGCGGAGAACACGCCGATCTCGGGAATGGTGATCTGAAAGTCGGACAGCACCTCAAGGAGATAGGCCTCGAACTCGTCGTCGGCGCGGTCGATCTCGTCAATTAGCAGCACCGGGGGTGGACCATCGGTCGGCTCGATTGCCCGCAGTACCGCGCGCTTAACCAAGAAACGTTCGCCGTATAACTCGGTTTCCAAATCATCAGCGGTTCGCGTTGAAGACTCGCCGGTCACCTCAGTGGCGCGGAGATGGAGAAGCTGGCGCGCATAGTCCCAGTCGTAGACAGCTTGGGCGACGTCGATTCCCTCGTAGCACTGCAATCTGATCAGTTCTCCGCCTGTAACTGCCGCCAGTGCCTTGGCCAGTTCGGTTTTACCAACCCCGGCTTCGCCTTCAAGTAACAGTGGACGATGCAAGGTGATCGCCAAAAAGACCGCTGTCGAAATCCCTTCGTCGGGCAAGTAGCCCTGGCCGGAAAGTGCAGTACTCACGTCGGCCGGTGTCATCGCCGCGACGCTACCGGAGGTCGGTACGCAGGACGGGTACCGAAAGCAGGTATGCGGCCAACAGGGCTCGCACAGTACGGTGACACGATGGATCTGGGAATCAGTGGTCGACGTGCAGCAGTAGCGGCAGCATCTTCAGGCCTCGGGTTAGCCACAGCGAAATCGCTGGCTGCCGAGGGCGTGCAGGTTGCAATCTGTGGGAGAAACGAAGAACGGCTCGTGACTGCGGCCGCTGAGGTCGGACACGGATGCATACCGATCGTCGCCGATGTGAGCACACCTGATGGTGCGACGGGATTTGTGAACGACGCTAGTGACGCGTTGGGCGGTGTCGATATTCTGATTCCGAATGCGGGAGGTCCCAGCCCTGGGAACTTCGCAGAAACATCGGTCGAGGCATATCAGGAGGCGATTCAGCTCAACCTGATGTCCGTCGTCGCGATGTGTAAGACAGCGGTGCCGCCGATGCAAGAACGCGGTTGGGGGAGAGTCATTGCGATTACTTCAGTGTCGGTTCGTTTTCCGATGTCGTTTTTGATTTTGTCCAATACTGCCCGGTCGGGCGCAACGGCATTCCTAAAGACGGTCGCTGGCGACGTTGCCGCCGATGGTGTAACCGTGAACAGTGTTCAACCTGGGCCGCATCCAACGGCACGGCAAGATCGTCTGCACTCCGACGAAGAGCGGTCGCAGATCCGAAACGGCGATGTGGATGACTTCGGCGCAGTGGTGACCTTCCTGTGCAGTGAACAGGCAAAGTTCACCACTGGTGTTCAGTTGCTCGTTGATGGGGGCATGTTCGTTGGCTTGCCCTGATCGATCCGATTCCAGATCAGGAATGACACTCCCACGACGCTCCAGCCGGCGAGAGCGTCAACAAAGTAGTGCTCCGCGAAGTACATCAGTGCGATTGCCATCGTGAGCGGGTAAAGGAGCATCACGGCTCGGATTCTCCAATCGGTTATCCACCGGAAGAAGAAGACAACCACGAACATCGCGAAGGCCGAGTGCAGCGACGGCATGGCGGCCACTTGATTAGCCCAGTCCCGCCCAGTGTCCCAAGCCTTAACAAAGGCGTCGAGGCCGATATGGCGCCAACCGTTGCCGGTGGGCCGCCTGAGCGGTGGGAGAACGTCAAGTTCCAGGCCGACGCGGTTCTTTCCGCCCGCAGCCATCCAAGGCGGGGCCGTGGGGAGCAGGATGAACATTGCGCAAGAGATGAACAGCACGGTGGCGAAGCGCTGCATGTATCTCACCCATTGGGTTCGATTGATGATGTACAACAGGGCAATGGTCACTGGCGGGACGATGAAGTGCGAGTAATACACCGCGGAGCCGACCACGTCATACCAGCGCACGCTGTCGGCGCCCTCATAGAAGTGGCTCTGCAGCCAGACGACAGGGTCGGTACCAAGGAAGATCACGCGGTCGATGTTGCGAACCGATTCGACTTGGATTGGGAAGCCGATGCGGTCGGCCACGCCGCGGCTTTCGTCGTACGCGATCCACATCGCCCCGAAAATCGCGGCGTCACGCACCATTCGCAGCCAGTCTTGCCACGGCTTGCCGACGTTGGCGACGAGCATGAACAGCATCACCGAGATCAGCACCGAGATGCGGTCGATAATGATCCCGTTGCGGAAAAACCACCACACGTATCCGACGCCGTAGCCGGCGACGAGCACTAGCCGGATCCGCCGCCACATAAGTTCCCTCGACGTAAGGCTGCTTGACTCGGTCACTGGCGGCTCGCCCGCGTCGGTTGAGTCTTCACTGGCCGGCGGAGCCGTTGGAGTTGCACCGTCGAGCATTCCGGCAGACGTTAGCAATCAGGCGACGGATTTGGTTTGCGCGCGGCGGTGCAACAACCGCGTGCGGGGTATCAGACGGACGCAGTTTCCAGGGCGCGGCGAGTAAGCACCTGAGCGAGATGTTCGCGGTACTCGACGCTGGCATTGAGATCGGCTTGGGCTTCGGTATTTGCGGCGGCTTGGCTAGCAGCCTCGCCGACGCTCGCGCCGTTGCCGATGGCCGCGGCCGCAGCCGTTGCCAGAACCGGTGTGCTGCCCATATTGACCAGCCCGATTCCGCACTCGTCGTCGCGGCGCCAGGCGGCAACGCCAACAATCGCCCAGTCTTGAGCTCGTCGGTTGAACTTCTGGAAGCCCCAACCCGCGCCGTTCATTTTCGGAACGCGAATCTCGGTGAGTAGCTCGTCGTCGTTCATGGCAGTTTCGAAGAACGTTTGATAGAAGTCGGCCGCCGCGATTTCGCGTGTTCCGTTGGGTCCTTGAACAACGTAGGTGGCGCCGAGTGCGAGGGTGGTCGCTGGTAGGTCCGACGCCGGATCGGCATGGGCAACTGACCCGCCGATGGTTCCACGGTGACGTACCT
>JAHRVJ010000025.1 GCA_019090765.1 Ilumatobacteraceae bacterium | reverse complement strand
ACCTGCGACAACCACTGTGAGTTCTGCTTCATCTACCAGCTCCCAAAGGGGATGCGCCGCAGCCTTTACCTGAAAGACGACGACTATCGCCTGTCGTTCCTATACGGCAACTTCACAACGCTCACCCGGTTCACCGAAGCTGACCTTGAACGAGTAGTCACCGAACGGCTCTCACCTCTACATGTGAGTATCCACGCCACCGACCCGGTGCTTCGTTCACAGATGCTGAAGAACCCGCGGGGAGCGATGAGCTTACGGTGGCTGCGGGCACTACTCGAGCATGACATTGCCGTGCGCGGGCAAGTCGTTGTGTGCCCGGGATTGAACGACGGAGCCGCCCTGGACGAAACCTTCGCCGGTGTGCTCGATCAATACCCCGAACTGGAATCAGTGGCGGTGGTGCCGCTCGGGATCTCCAAGTTCAACAATGAGCCAGCAATGCGGTTACATACTCGTGACGAGGCTGAGCGGGTCGTCGACGCAGTTGCCGATTGGCAAGACGTGTTCATGTCGACGCTCGGCAAACGAATGGTCTACGCCGCCGACGAGTACTACCTGATGGCACAGCGACCTTTCCCAGACGCGCAGCGTTACGACGGTTTCCCCATGCACGAAGATGGCATCGGGATGGCCCGCACTTTCGAATCCGAATTCAATGGCACGTCCAACGAAGTGACCGGGTCACGCAGAGGGTTCTTTGCTGCGGTCGACGTACCGCCGAACCCAGCGGCCTACACCGGCCTGCGCACGAGGCAGCACACTCACCAATCGGGAGACTTGCTGTCATTGCGTCCCCGGAAGTCCGCCGCAGTCGGGGTCCTAACGAGCCCGCTCGGGGCTCAGGTCATAGAGCCGCTGGTTGCCTCGGTCAACCGGAGCGACGTTCGCGTGATCACCGTCACCAACGAGTTCTTCGGTGGCAATACGGGCGTTACTGGTTTGATGACGGGCGATGATCTGGCTCGTACACTTGGTGCCGAGCCAATCGGCCACCGATACCTGTTACCTGATGTTTGCCTGTCAGACGAAGGCCGATTCTTAGACGGCATGTCAGTCGAACAACTACCGCGCCCTGTTGAAGTTGTGCCCACCGATGGGCACGCTTTGCGTCAGGCGCTTGAACCTACGAATTCACACCCTGCGTCGGAGACACCATGAACACCTCATCAGCAAGCGATCCAGAAACCCCAGTACTTCCCGAAGACGACCCAGTCGCGTTACCGACCGTGGTGATCATTGGGCGGCCGAACGTGGGTAAGAGCACCTTGTTCAATCGGATTGTCGGAAGCCAGCAAGCAATCGTTGAAGATCGCCCTGGTATAACCCGCGATCGCAAGGAAATGGAAGCGGAATGGCTGGACATCCCGTTTCGCGTTGTCGATACCGGCGGCTGGATGCCTGGCGGCGACGCGCTCGACATCAAGGTCAGCAAGCAGGTCGAAGCTGCGGTGCAAGATGCCGACGTTGTGCTGTTCCTTGTTGACGCGTCTGTTGGGTTGACCGAGGCCGATCAGACGATCGCGAACTGGATTCGTCGTACCGGCCGCAAGGTCGTGGTCGTTGCCAACAAGTCTGACAATGAGCGCCGCGAGGCAGAGATGTGGGAGTTCATGAGCCTCGGTATGGGTGA
Organism: Ilumatobacteraceae bacterium; assembly: GCA_019090765.1. GTDB lineage: Bacteria > Actinomycetota > Acidimicrobiia > Acidimicrobiales > Ilumatobacteraceae > Sva-07. The sequence continues at coordinate 1,142 of JAHRVJ010000025.1, read as the reverse complement.
GCCCGTACCGGTCAGCGCGCTGCACGGTCGTCGTGCTGGTGACCTGCTCGACGTAGTGATAGAACGCTTCTCCGATGAAGCTCGCACGAACTACGCCAGCAAGGCTGACCCCTGGAATCCCGACAAGGACAGCGAAACTGGCCAAGAGGGCGACCCCAAAGCTCCGCGTGTGGCGATCGTCGGACGACCAAATGTGGGCAAGAGCACGCTGTTCAACCGGCTTGTTGGGGAAGATCGCTCAGTGGTGCATGACCTCGCTGGCACAACCCGAGACTCGATTGACACGCTCGTGGAAACCAACGATGGTCCGATCGTGTTCATCGACACCGCTGGCATGCGACGTAAAGGAAAGATCGACGATTCGGCCGAGTATTACTCATTCGTGCGTGCGCTACGCACGATCGACGATGCCGACGTAGCGATGCTCGTGATCGACGCGACGGTAGGGATCACGGCACAAGACCAACGCCTCGCCGAGCGTGTTGACGCCTCAGGTTGCCCGATCTTGCTGGTGCTCAACAAGTGGGATCTTGTTGGAACCGAAGAACGGCTCCAGGTCCAGGCTGAGCTACTTCGCATGTTGGGTTTCGTCGGCGACGCACCGGTGCTGAAGATCTCTGCGCTCAGTGGTAAAAACGTCGACAAGTTACATCCGTTGCTGCAGGAATCAATCTCGCAGTACCACACACGAGTGCCGACGCGCGATGTCAACAAGGTGATCGCCGAAGCGCAACAGCGTCAGCCCGCTGGTGGAGGCGCCAAGATCATGTATGCGGTGCAGGGAGCGATCGACCCGCCAACATTCACGATGTTCGTCAACCGTGATATTCCGCAGGCTTACCTGCGCTACATCGAGCGCACGATCCGCGAGGAGTTCGGGCTCGGTTCCACGGCAATGAAGATACGCGTCCGCAAACGCCAGTGAGCTTGAGTGTTGCTTGTGGTTAGAGAATACGGAACACGCTGATGCCATGGTGTGAAGAATGCGCCAAGTACTGGACGCCGAACGCGATGAACGAGGACGGATCGTGTCCGAAGTGCGACGGCGTGGTCGAAGAAGTCGAGAACGAATCGAGCGAGAGCGCCCCGTGGCACTTCAAGCTGATGGTTGTGGCCCTTGTGGTCTACCTCGGCTACCGCTT
>JAHRVJ010000024.1 GCA_019090765.1 Ilumatobacteraceae bacterium | reverse complement strand
GTACCGATCGGTCCTGAGCGATGCTTGGAAATGATCACTTCAGCGGAGCCCTTGTCGGGAGATTCGGTGTTGTACACCTCGTCGCGATACAAGAACATCACCACGTCGGCGTCCTGCTCAAGGCTCCCCGACTCACGCAGGTCGGCCAGCATCGGGCGTTTGTCGGACCTGGCCTCAAGGCCTCGACTTAGCTGGCTCAGCGCCACGATCGGCACTTCCAGTTCGCGCGCAAGCACCTTGAGATTTCGACTGATTTCGCTGACCTCAAGCTGCCGGTTCTCAGAGGTACCGCTGCCAGTCATCAACTGGAGGTAATCGATCAAGATCATCGCGAGACCGCCGTGCTGCGCCTTGATGCGTCGCGCCTTCGCACGAATCTCCATCACGGTTACTGCCGGGTTGTCGTCTAGCAGTAGCGGTACTTCGAGCCGTCCCACAGCAAGGCCAATCTTCGACCAATCGCTCTCGCTGAGCCGGCCCGTTCGCAGCTTGGTCGAATCGACTTTCGCCTCGCTCGACAGAATTCTCTGAGTGAGCTCAGCGTGGCCCATTTCGAGTGAGAATACGAGTACTGGCTTCGCGGAGTGCTGCGCGATATGCGTTGCCATTCCGAGACCAAACGCCGTCTTACCCATCGCTGGCCGTGCGCCGACAATGTTCAAGGTGCTCGGCTGCAGACCCGACAGCAACTCATCGAGATCGTCATATCCAGTAGCAACACCGGTAATCGTGTCGCCGCGTTCATAATTCTCTTCGAGCTGATCCATTGTCTCGTTTAGCAGTTCTTGGATCTGGCGGGTCGAGTCGACAACACGATCCTCTGCCACCTCGAACATTTTTGATTCAGCGTGATCGACAGCCTTGGTTACATCATCGGGCTCACCAAAGGCGATATCGGTAATCTCCCCGGCCGTGTGGATCAACCGCCGCAGCAGGGCCGTATCCATCACGATTCTTGCGTAGTGCTCAGCACCCGACACCGAAGGTGTCGCGTTCTGAAGGTCGTTCAGCCGCTCAATGCCGCCCAATTCGTCGAGCATTCCGTGCCGGCGCAACTCATCGGCCACAGTGACCACATCGACTGGCCCCGAAGACGAATACAGCGACCGGATCGCGTCGAATATCTGTTGATGGGCAGGGTTATAGAAGTCGCGGTCCTTGAGACCTGCTTCACCGACGATGCCAATCGCGTCTCGTGACAACAACAATGCACCGAGCACGGACTCTTCGGCTTGCAAGTTGTGCGGTGGGACCCGACCACCCGAGCGCGTCGGGGCACTTCCTAGGTCAGTTCCATAGTCTTGTTCTACAGCCATCAAGAACCCACTATCTCAGGTGTGTGCTGTGCAACGTAAGGGGAACAACCCTGGGTCTTGGCTGTTCGAATGTTGTGGATAACTAGGTATTGCTGTGGACAAACAGCAGACGATCATCGGCCGGAATCGGCCGGAAACCGTCACTCAGCCGCGACAACCTCAAGAGTGATCGGAAACGAGACTTCACTATGAAGCGAGGCAGTAACTGTGTGCTGCCCAAGAGTCTTGATGCCATCAACTTCGAGCTGACGCCGCTCGAGTTCGATACTCGTCTGCTCCAGTACTGCAGCAGCAATATCGGCCGAGGTGACCGAACCAAACAGCTTGCCCTCGGCGCTGGCCTTGGCCTGAATAGTGATTACCTGAGGAACGAGCCGGCTGGCGACCGCCGCAGCTGCTTCGCGGGCGCTGGAGTCGCGTTGATCGCGAGCCTTACGCATGCGGGCAGCCTGCTCAACTGCGCCGTCGGAAGCCACCAATGCGTGGCCTTTGGGCAGGAGAAAGTTGCGGGCGTGGCCATCGGCAACGTCGACGATGTCGCCGCGCAAACCGAGACCGTCAAGATCGGAACGAAGAATGACCTTCATGACTCAGGCCTCCTCAGTCGTTGACTCGACGCCCTCAACCTGGTTGGTCTCTTCTGTCGTCACATCAGTGGCGTCAGTGACCTCGGTTGAGGATGCGGTCTCTTCGGTTGACTCGTCGCGTCCGCGACCACCATCTCGGTCGCCATCGCGACCTCCGTCACGGCCACCATCTCGGTCGCCATCGCGACCTCCGTCACGGCCACCATCGCGACCGCGACCACCGGTACGGGTGGAGGCGACTCGTTTGGCGTACGGCAGGAGCGCCATCTCGCGAGCAATCTTGACTGCGTTCGCAACCTCACGCTGCTGTTGCAGAGTGTTTCCGGCAACACGGCGGTTGCGGATTTTCGCGCGATCGCTCATGAAGCGCTGCAGCAGATCAACGTCTTTGTAGTCGATGTACTCGACCTTCTCAATGACGAGAACGCTGGTCTTCTTCTTAAATTTTCGTGGGTTCAAGTCCCGGGCTGACCGGGCTCGATTCTTCTTGCTTGCCATCGTATTGTTCCTTGTTATTGGAGATTCGTATCAATTGAACGCTGCAGTCGACCTGCAGCAGGAGATCAAAGGGATCAGAAAGGCTCTTCGTCGCCGTACACCGGATCGGGAGCACGACTGGCGCCGCCTCCACCTCCACCGCCGCCGGCGTTTCCGCCACCGCCGGAGTCAGCAGAATCACGACTGATGCGCTCGATTTGTGCTTGTGCCCAACGCAAACTCGGGCCAAGCTCAGCGGCGATTACTTCGGTGACGTTTCGCTTCTCGCCTTCACGCGTTTCGTACGAGCGTTGCTCAAGACGACCGGTGACGATGACGCGGTTGCCCTTGTGCAGGCTTGCCGCAGCATTCTCACCGAGGTCAGCCCAAGCAACGACATTGAAGAACGAAACTTGCTCTTGCCACTCACCGTTCACTTGGTAACGACGATTGACGGCGAGACCAAAGCTGGCCACCCCGCGACCGCCGGTGGTGTAACGAAGTTCAGGATCCTTGGTGAGGTTCCCGACCAATGTGACGCTGTTTTCTGATGCCATTTGATTCCCCTTTAGGTTCGCGACGCCACTCAGGCAGCGCTAGCTACCATGCCGCGGCGCTCGGCCTCGTCGTCTGGCAGACGGATGAGCTTGTGGCGGACAACTTCGTCCGCCAAACGGAGCACGCGCTCGAGTTCATCTAGGGCTCCGGGTGGAGCGAGTAGTTCGGCCACCATGTAGTAGCCGGACGGCTTCTTGTTGATTGGATAAGCGAATTGGCGCTTACCCCACCAATCAATTTTGCCGTGAAGTTCGCCTCCCGCGGACGCAAGGCCCTCGGTAACGGTCTTCATCCAGGCTTGTGCCTGAGGGTCATCGACGTCACCGTCGACAATTATCATCAATTCATATGCACGCATCATGTGCGAATTTCCTCCCTTCGGATCCCCCCACTGCGAGCTGATGAAAACTCCGTGACGGGAGCCCCATTGCGGGGCAGGGCCAATATGGACCGCACCACTCTATCGGCGGCTCAGCAATCGCGTAACACCTATCCATGCGCCCATCATGGGCCACCGGTGTCACACCCTCCCCCTAATCAATCAAACGCAGGGGTCAGACCCCTGCGTTTGATTGACAGGTCGCGGATTCGGAGTTGGGGATTAGTTCGACGTGGGCGCCTGGGAGAAGCCCGAGGGGTTCAAGGCCGCCGACGAACACCTCGATCGCGAGGACGTAGGGGGAGTCGGGTGAGTAGCGGGCGCAATCGGCGGCTGGTGAGTCAAGACACGGCGACATGTCTGTGCTGCCGACCAGGTCTCC
>JAHRVJ010000284.1 GCA_019090765.1 Ilumatobacteraceae bacterium | reverse complement strand
CAGTAGGAGGCCGAGTTCGTCGGCGGTGTCGTATAGAACGCGGTCGGCGATGTGGCCATGCACGCGAAGGGCATCGAGCCCGAGGTCGCAGGCCGCAGCCAAATCGGCTCGGATCTGACTGGCGGAGGCGTTGGCGAGGCCATCTTCGGGTGGGAGGTAGTTGGCGCCCTTGAGGAAGAGTCGTTCGCCGTTGACGGTGCAGATCCAGTTGTCCCAGGTGATCTGTCGGAGGCCTGTGCGTCGCCCACGCTGGTCGCTAAGTTCGTCGTTGATCAGAATTTCAACACTGATGTCAACGAGCGGCTGTTCGCCGAGCGCCCGCGGCCACCACAGCTCGGGATCGGTGATGTCGATGCTCCACTCGAGCTCGTTCTGGCCAGCCGCGATCACGTGATCTTGCTCTTCGTGGATTTCGCCGTCGACAAGCGTGCGGACCGTTACCGGTTGTTGCCGCTCGCTATCGAGACGTGTCGAAATACGCAGGTGAGCGCGCTGAGTGTCGGCGTCGCGGCAGAGGATTCGGAGACGATCGATGCGCACGGGCCCGGTGTCATACATTGATACCGGCCGCCAGATTCCGCCGGGGTTTCGTGCCGCCCGGCTCCCCGTTTCTTGCTGCAGAACTCCGGTGATGTTGCGACGGCCGCGAATGCCAGGCTGCGGAAAACACGTCACCTCAACCGCGAGCATGTGGTCGTTGCCGATATTGGCTAGCGAAGTGATGTCGAAGCTGTGGGGAAAGAAGTACCCCTCGGGGTCGCCGAGGTAGGCGCCGTCAAGCCACACGTCTGCTTGGTAGAAAATGCCGTCGAGAGTCACCCAACGACGTTTTCCATCGGCAGGAGGCTCGGCGGTAAACCGGTGGCGGTACATCAATGGCCCGTCGCTCGTGGCGAACTTTGGGGTGTCTTGCCAGTGGCCGGGCACGGCTACGGGTTCCCAGTCGCTGTCGTCGGTTTCGAGGCCAATGCCGTGTCGGCGGATCTCGTCATCGGCTTCAGCCGCGACCCATGCGCCTTCGAGTTCCATCTCGGCGGAGCGTATCTACACCCGTTAGGTTCGCCCCATGAACGAATCTGCACCGCCGCAAGTAGCAACCCTCGGAGAGCTAAGAGCATCCGGTTGGGTTTCGCGGCCAGTGAAGCAGGAAGTCCGTGAGCACGCGATCGAAAGGGTCATCGCTGGCGAGCCGATGTTTGCAGGTGTGTCAGGGTACGAAGACACGGTGATGCCGCAGCTTGAGAACGCACTGTTGGCTGGCCACGATGTCATTTTTCTAGGCGAACGCGGGCAGGCGAAGACCCGCATGATTCGTTCACTGACTGGGCTGCTCGACGAATGGATGCCGATCATTGCCGGTAGCGAGATCAACGACGATCCGTACGCCCCGGTGTCAAAGCATGCGCGTGACCTGGTGGCTGAGTTGGGTGATGAGGCTCCGATCTCTTGGGTGCACCGTCGCGATCGTTATGGGGAGAAGTTGGCAACGCCTGACACGTCAATCGCTGATCTGATTGGTGAGGTTGATCCGATCAAGGTCGCCGAGGGCCGCTACCTGTCAGACGAATTGACGCTGCACTACGGGCTGGTACCGCGGACCAATCGTGGGATCTTTGCGATTAACGAACTGCCAGATCTGGCCGAGCGGATTCAGGTTGGGATGCTCAATGTGCTCGAAGAACGCGATGTTCAGATTCGCGGCTACAAGATTCGGTTGCCGCTCGACATCATGTTGATGGCGTCGGCCAATCCGGAGGATTACACCAATCGCGGTCGAATAATCACCCCGTTGAAGGATCGTTTCGGCAGCCAGATCCGAACTCATTACCCGTTAGAGGTAGGCGTGGAGATCGAAATCATGCGCCAGGAGGTTGCGCCACTAGAGATCACCACCGCGGCGGGCAAGGTCAGTGTTGACGTGCCTGAGTACTTGCTTGATGTGGTGGCCACATTCAGCCACCTGGCCCGGGCAAGCAATCAGGTCAATCAGCGCAGTGGGGTCAGTGTTCGGCTCAGCGTGGCGAATTATGAAGCGTTGGCAGCAAATGCGCTACGACGAGGCTTACGCGCCGGGGAGACTTCGGTTGTCGCTCGGATCGACGATCTCGAAGCGTTGGCTGCAAGTTCCATGGGCAAGATCGAAATCGAGTCGCTGGAGGAAGGGCGCGAGGGGCTGATTATGAACCAACTCATCAAGGGCGCCGTCCTGACCGTTTTTAAAGAGACCATCCCGCCCGAGCAGACGCGTGCGGTGATCGACGCCTTTGAAGAAGGTGCGATCGCCCACACTGGCGAGGAGGTCAGAAGCGAAGAACTCGCCAAGGTTGTCGATCAGGTCGATGCGCTAAGCGCCCCCGTTGCAGTGCTCACCGGTGGGGCCGAATCACCTGCAGCTGTTGGCGCCGCGGTTGAGTTCATTCTCGAAGGCCTCCATCTCAGCAAACGCTTGAACAAAGACGCCAGCGGCGCGAGCGCCACGTACCGCGGCCGAAACCCCCAGGTCTGACGCGGGCCGGGGGGATGCGGAGGTGATCGTCAGTCTCCGGGCAACGGTGGCAAGTAGGCGCTCGTGGTTGGTGTTGGCGCACGGCCTTCGTCAAGCAAACCGGCTGGCGAGTCGGGCCCTGCGATCGCGGGGCCAACGAAACACGTACTAATTTCGATCCCGTCGCTAAGTGCGTCGTCTGCCACTGCGACAAAGGATTCGACGATGGTGCCCGCGAAGTCGGCGTCGGTATGGCCCGCTGTGAAACTGGTTAACGCGAGCGGTTT
>JAHRVJ010000283.1 GCA_019090765.1 Ilumatobacteraceae bacterium | reverse complement strand
GGTCGTGCGGGAATCATTCGTCAAGCTCCGTTGCCATCAACTCGATCACGAAGCGTGCTCCGGAGTTGCCGTCGAGACGGTCTTCGACCCAAACCCGGCCACCGTGCATGCGAACGTGTTCGTCTACGAGGGAGAGCCCCAACCCGGCACCGTCGCTGTCCATCCGCCGGCCGGCGCCGCCGCCCCTTGCGAATCGCTCGAAGACCAACTGTCGTTCTTCTTCGGGCACTCCGGGACCATTGTCAACAACGGCGATCAGAATATGTGAAATTGGTTCGTCGGCGGGGTTGATCACCTCAATCGACACCCCCACGCGATCCCCGCCATAGGCGCGGGCATTGTCAATCAGGTTGGCGATCACTCGCGCTAGTCGCCTGCGATCACCTCGAATAAGCGCGACTTCGGCGCGCTCGGATACTCGTATCGGGGTCTCCGGAAGCGAGCTCACCGCCACTGCTTGGCGCACGAATTCAGCCGCCAGTAGTTCTTCGAGGTGGAGCCGGATGGCGCCAGCATCGAACCGGGATATCTCCAAGAGGTCTTCGACAAGGCCCTGGAACCGGGTCACGTCTCCTGAGAGCAGGTCTAAGGCCGACTGCGATCGTTCTGGGAGTTCGTCGCGCCTGGCTTCCATCACCTCGATTGAAGCAGCAAGCGTCATCAGTGGCGAGCGGAGTTCGTGGCTGACATCAGATGCGAACCGGGCATCACGCTCGACCCGCGCCTGCAGCGCCTCGGCCATGTCGTTGAACGACTCGGTCAGAATTCGGAGGTCTGGATCGTCGCTGGACTCGAGGCGTGTGTCCAGCCGCCCACCAGCGATCGCGGACGCCGCCTGGGCCGCGGTGGCGACAGGGCGTACAGCGCGCCGTGCGGCAAAAATTCCGAGTACGGCGGCTAGTCCGGTACTGATCGCGGCTGCGAGCATGAGGGAGAGTCTGACGCTTGACAAGGTTGAATTTGTCTCCTCAAGGCTGAACGCTTCGAAGTAGGAACCAACACCAGGAATGTCCCAGCCGACGACCACACTAAGTTGGTCACCGATCTCGATAATTTGGCTGGCCGACTCACCGTTGTCGATGACGGTGCGGATCAACTCGGGTGGAACCGACGGGTTCTGAAATGTTGCGGCCCCGCCCGTCCAGGCATTGTTGTACCAGATCAGATAGTCCTGTACGCCGACCCGAGCCAGAGACGCCGCGGCAACCTCGGTTGTGGGGGGTAGTGAGCGCAGGTCGCGCTCCATTCCTTGAGCGTTCCTTTGGGATGTGTTGATTGCTGCGTCAGTACGCTCGGCGAGCAGATTTGATCGGGCCAGGCTGTAGGTCGTGATCGCCAGAAACATCGATAGGAACAAGGAGCCGACTGTGATTGTCAGCAGGATCCGTCGACGCAGGCTGAGCGCAGTCGGGTGCGAGCGTGTGAGCAGGCGACGGATCGGGCCGCCGCCGCTCACGTTTGCAGCCGGTAGCCCAGTCCGCGAACGGTAACCACGTGGCGCGGATTCGCTGGATCAGCTTCGACCTTGGTGCGGAGGCGCCGAACGTGCACGTCGACCAAACGCCCGTCGCCGAAGTAGTCGTATCCCCAAACCTTGTCGAGTAGGGCTTCGCGACTGAGTACCTTGCCTGGGCTTTCGGCCAGTTCGCAGAGCAAGCGGAACTCGGTCTTGGTGAGGTGGACTTCCTCGCCAGCGCGGAGCACTTTGCCTTCGTCGGGGATCAACTCGAGATCGCCGAAACTCAACCGTGCATGAGCGTGAGCGTTCGGACGAATACGGCGAAGCAAGGCGCGAATGCGAGCCGACAGTTCCTTAGGGGCGAATGGTTTCGTGAGGTAGTCGTCGGCGCCTGCCTCTAGGCCAGCAACGATGTCATGCGTATCATTGCGGGCGGTCACCATGACCACGGGGACATCGCTGGTGCGTCTCAGTGTGCGACACAGTTCGAATCCGTCGATGCCTGGCAGCATGATGTCGATCAGCACAACGTCGGGATTCGAGCGTTGGAACTTTTCGATTGCCTGTTCGCCGCTTTCTGCTTCGTCGACGATCCAGCCCTCGTCTTCGAGCGCCAGTTTCACCGCAGAGCGGATGCGTTCGTCGTCTTCGACGGCCAGGATTCGAGTACCCACGTCACCATAATGCCGCAAACCTGGCAATAAAGACGAGCGGGTGGGCGCGAATCTTGTTAATCAGTAGCTTCGTTGATCAGTTTGAGGAGTTCTGGATGTACTCCGGGGGAGGCCGCGACCGTGGCCGAGGGCCCCGCCTGGCCATCGGAAAAGTCTGATGTTGTCGCTCCAGCCTCGGCTGCGATCAGCACGCCAGCCGCGAGGTCCCAGCTGTTTAGGTACTCCTCGTAGTAGGCGTCGAGCCGGCCACAGGCGACCATGCAAAGGTCAAGCGCGGCAGATCCGAATCGTCGAATGTCGCGTACCGCGGGCAGTATCCGGGCGACGCGAACTGCCTGCCGAGCACGCCGATCGGCCTGATAGCTGAAGCCGGTTCCGATGAGCGCGGTCGCGAGGTTGGCTGTATCGGAGCAATGAATTGTGATTCCGTTGAGCGTTGCACCGATTCCTCGCGCGGCCGAGAACAGCTCGCCAGCGACCGGCGCAGAGACTGCCCCAGCCAGTGGTCCGATGGCGTCGACCACCGCCACTGAAGTGCACCAGTTTGGAAGGTCGTACACGAAGTTGGCGGTGCCATCGATGGGGTCGAGGTGCCACTCGAGCCCCGACGTGCCGGGGTAGTTTGCGCCTTCTTCGCCGACGATCGCGTCATCGGGACGCGCTGATCGGATGGCGTCGACCAGTAACGCCTCGGCTGCACGATCGAATTCTGTAACCGGATCGGTGGCAGTCGACTTTGTCTCGTGCGCGATTGGGGTACCAATACCCAACTGGCGCCGGCCATTGAGCGCCAACGATCCGGCATCGAGGGCGAGTTTCTCAGCGAACTCGCGTAGTTCCGAAGGATTCGCGGCAACCGAGTTCATTGGGGCGCGTGGCCCGCGCTAGCGCGGTCTTCGATCTCTTTCCATTCTCCGAGCGCCCTCATCACCAGGACCGCGACGATCGCCATCCCGATCGCAGCCGTCAGCGATCCAATCAGCAGCCCAAGCCCTTTCGGTAGGCCGCAATCGCCCTCGCATTGCAGAGAAATTAGCGAGTACCCAATCATCGCGCCAGCGACGCCGCTCAGACATACTGCGACGAACGCAGTGATACGAACAGCGACAGAGGGCAATGCAGAGAGCGAGCCCTCGGAGCCGGTCGGAGGGACGGTATCCATGTTGCCGAGCGTATCGGGCGGTCGATCGCCGAGGTTCGTTTACGTCGCCCTGTAGATCGGGCAGACCTTGGGCAGGTGAGAACCGTACGATCACATCGTGGCGAATAGTGACGACGTCCGGCGCAGGACGATTCTTCATGTCGACATGGATGCCTTCTTCGTGTCGGTTGAATTGCGGAGTCGCCCCGATCTGGTCGGGCAGCCGGTTGTTGTGGGGGGAACTGGGCGTCGTGGGGTTGTCGCGGCGGCCTCCTATGAGGCGAGGCGATTTGGGGTCCATTCGGCGCTGCCCTCCGCTGTTGCTCGCCGCCGATGCCCCCACGCGGTGTTCTTGCCGGGGAATCACGAGCTTTATTCAGAAGTCAGCCGTCAGGTGCGCACGATCTTCGATGGCTACACCCCTTTGGTTGAGCCATTGTCGCTTGACGAGGCCTTCCTCGATGTGACCGGGGTTGTCAACCTCTTTGGTCCAGCGCCAGACATTGCGGCGCGCATCCGCACCGATGTCAGAAAGCAGGTCGAACTTGAGTGTTCGGTTGGTGTTGCACCGAACAAGTTCTTGGCAAAATTGGCCTCGGTCGAAGCTAAGCCGGTGGCGCGGCCTGACCGCATCGAACCCGGTCCTGGTGTGGTCGTGATCGAACCTGGCAAAGAACGTGACTTCCTCGACCCCTTACCAGTGCAGAGGCTGTGGGGAGTTGGCCCAGTCACCCTCGACAAACTTCATGTTCTCGGAGTCGACCGTGTTCGCGATCTTGCCAAGATTGATTCGGACGCTCTGGCGGCGAGCTTGGGAAGCAATCAGGCAGACCACCTGCTCGCCTTGAGCGTCGGAGCCGACGACCGCCCAGTCGAGGCCGGGCGCGAAGCGAAGTCGATCGGGCATGAGGAGACCTACGGCACTGACAAGTACACCCATCAGCAGTTGCGTACTGAGTTGGTCCGGCAGGCCGATGCCGTCGCGGGTCGTTTGCGGGCTGCGAGCCTGGGAGCGCGAACACTCACCTTGAAGATTCGATTTTCCGGATTTCACACGATCACTCGCTCAACGACGTCGTCTGAGCCGATTGATCAGCCAGGGGAGATCATCGATGTGCTCGGGCCGCTGCTTGAAGCGATCGATCCAGGACCTGGTGTGCGGTTGCTAGGGGTGTCCGGATCGAACCTGATGCCGGTTCATCACCAGTTGACTTTTGATGAAATTTCCGAGAATGCGCCCGAATGGGGGGCCACTTCGGCCGCGATCGACGAGATTAGAGATCGTTTCGGGTCGGACGCGATTGGCCCGGCGAGTTCGGTACGCGGTGACGGAATCCGTGTTGTACAAAAGGGTTCGCAGCAGTGGGGGCCCGACGAAGCCTGAGTATTTCTGTCAGTTTCGCGTATGGCTTTTAGAGAAGAATGGCTACCGCGTTGAGGATCGGCTCAGAACGTGCGATGATTGGGTTGTGCCGCTATCTGAGGATGAGCAACGCATCCTGCGCCAGATCGAGCAAGAGCTCGAGCAAGACCCGACCTTCTCCCAACGCGGGTATCGGGTCTCCCGTCGGCGTTCCCTGTTGCTCGTTATTGGTTTGCTCGTCGGTTTGGTGATCACGATCGGCGGTCTCGCCGTCAACTTCGTGGTTGCCTTTGGTGGTTTCATGTTGGTCTTGGTCATGGCCATCATGCTGGAATCCGAAGTGCGACTCTTAGGTCGTGAGCGACTTGGTCAGCTTCCAATTTCGGCCTGGTTGAGCGGTCGTCGGCCTGGTGTCGACGACGATGCCAACCGCTAACCCAGCC
>JAHRVJ010000282.1 GCA_019090765.1 Ilumatobacteraceae bacterium | reverse complement strand
GGAGACGGATCGCACTCGATCAATATTTCCACAATGGCCTCGCTGGTTGTCGCTGGCGCTGGCGTGACAGTTTGCAAGCACGGCAACCGGTCCGCCTCCTCAAAGTGTGGGACCGCGGATGTCCTTGAACTCCTTGGAGTGGCGATCGAACAATCAGGTGATGGAGTCGCGGCATGCGTTCGCGAGGCCGGAATCGGGTTTTGCTTCGCGCCGATGTTCCACCCGGCCTTCCGGTTCGCTGGCCCTCCCCGTCGCGAGCTCGGGGTGCCAACGGCGTTTAACCTGCTCGGGCCAATGGCTAATCCAGGCCGAGTCAAACGGCAGTTGATTGGCGTTGCCGACCGGCGTTTCGCGGAACCGATGATCAGCGCGTTGCAACGTCAGGGTTTGTCGAATGCTTGGGTGGTGCATGGTGATGGGCTTGATGAACTGACTACGGCAGGTGCTTCCCAGGTGCTCGCGCTCAGTGAGGGCACGGTGACTGAATTCACGGTCGATCCAGCGCAATTCGGTTTTGCTTCGGCAACCGTTGCCGATCTGCGTGGAGGCGAGCCCGAGGAAAACGCCGCGGCGGTTCGGCGCGTGCTCGACGGCCAGACGGGGGCGCATCGCGATGTCGTCGTACTCAATGCCGGTGCGGCCCTCGTTGTGGCTGGTAAGGCCACCGACATCGCCGAGGGGATCGAGCTAGCCGCTGGCTCGATTGACGGCGGGCACGCCGCCGCAGCTCTCGGTGCTTTGGTCCGGGTATCTCAAGCACAGGTCGAGAGCTGAATTCTGGTTGGGTGATGAGTAGCAGGCCTGATGATCTGAGTGAGATGGCGGTGCGGGTGCCGGCTTCGTCGGCCAATCTTGGCCCGGGGTTCGACGTGCTCGGAATGGCGCTCGACATATACGCCGACATCGGTGTCGGCGTTCCGCCGACCGGCTCACAGCAGCTCGACCAGCATCATCCGGCCTCGATCGCGTTCGCTGAGCTTGGTGGTATCGGAACGCTCTGGTCGCGCAGTTCGATTCCGATGGGCCGCGGGCTTGGGTTCAGTGGTGCGGTGCGGGTTGGTGGGGCGGCACAAGCGGTCATCCAGGGTGCTACGAATCCTGCCGGGGCATTGGGCAAAGGCGCGGATGCCATCCTTGAAGTCGCGACGCGGCTTGAGGGCCACGGTGACAATGTCGCGGCATCGTTATTTGGAGGCGTAGTCGCCTCGGTGCGAGGGCGGGCATTGCCGGTCCGGGTTGGTCCTGAGCTGGGCGCGGCCGCGGTGGTTGTCTGGATACCTGAAGTCACAACGTCGACTGATCGCTCGCGGGCGGCGCTGTCGGCAACCGTCGACCGGCGCGATGTCACGCACAACCTGGCAGCCGTTGTACAGCTGGTGCTCGCGATCGAACACGATGACCCCAGCCTCCTGGCGGGCGCCACCGATGACCTTTTGCATCAACCCGCCCGGTTGCCGTTGGTTCCTGGCGCAAATGCCGCACTTGAGTCCGGCGTTGAGGCAGGAGCCTGGTGTGGCTGGCTGTCGGGGAGTGGGCCCACCGTGGCCTTGCTGTGCGCTCGCTCGGCTGCACCGGCAGTGGCGGAGGCGATGCCCGATGGCGGGCACTGTAAGACGCTGCGGATCGATACTGAAGGAACTCGGCTGGTCGGCCACAGTACTGAATGGTCTATGGGCTAAGTAGGTCCGTTGCGGCGGCTGCCGAACGGACTGGGAAGAGCCACTCGCCAGAGCACTTGACGGTCAGGCAATCGGCGCGTTGCTCAAGGAACCTGGCGAGACAAAGGGCCTCATCGATGCTCTCGCGCGGCATCACTTCACCGGTTTCGGGCGGATGAGGGGGAGCAACGGGTAGGGCGCGGGCGACCGATTCGCCACGGAACGACTCGATCAGTTGTGCGCGCTCAATGATCCAAGTCGAGTCGCCCAGAGTGATCTCGGCGCGGTTGGTGCGGCGGAGTGCGTCAACCAAGCGCTGCTTGCGGGAGGCACTGAGTAGTGCCGACATGCGATCGCGCATCGTTGCGGCCTCCTCATAGCGTTGTTGGCTGGCTAGTTGCGTCATCTTCTCCGTGAGGCGTTCGATTGTTTTGGTCGGGTCACCGAGAATTGCCTGGGCAGCGAGTTCAACCGACGCGGCGTACTCACTAGCATCCGCGGTGCCAGCGCATGGGCAACTTGTAACGCCCAGCTGAGCTGCAGCGCAAGTGTCCGTTCCGGGCGGCGGCGAATAGCCGCGGCCGAGGCGTGCGGAACAGCGGCGCAGGGGGAGTGCTGTGTGGAGTGCATCGATGACGGTGCCAGCTACGCGTCGTGACGAGAGGGGTCCGAGATGGATGCCCTTGCTGGAGGGGTTCTTGACCACTGATAGGCGCGGCCACGCACTGTCGATATCGAGACGCACATAGCAGTACTTATCTGTGCGAGTGCCAGCCTTGTTGTAGCGGGGGAGCAACTTGCCAATCAGACGACTTTCGATGATCTCCGCGGTGAGTGGGTCACCGAGCTCGAGATGTTGCACGGATTGCGTTTCGCGTAGCAGCGGACCCACCTTTCGGCGACTATCACTACCGAAATAGCTCCGCACTCGCTGGCGGAGGTTGGTTGCCTTGCCCACATACAGCACGTCGTTGCGTGCGCCGCAGAACATGTATACGCCTGGTTTGCGAGGTAGCCCGGTAGTGAGTTTGAGTTTGGCCGCCTGCGGGTGGCCTGCAAGCTTGGCTAGTGCGACGAGGTCATCGAGCCCCAGCACACCGAGGCCGGAGGCGCGTTCGATGAGGAGGTGAAGCAGGTCGGTGGTGGCTAGTGCGTCGTCGAGAGCCCGATGACTGGGCTGGTGTTCGAGGCGAAGTCTGGATGCCAAGGTGCCGAGCTTGCAATTGGGAACTTCGTCACGAACGAGACGTCGCGCTAGGGC
>JAHRVJ010000023.1 GCA_019090765.1 Ilumatobacteraceae bacterium | reverse complement strand
TTGTCAGGCACTGACCCACTCGACCAGATACGTACCGACGCGGCCAACGTTCTGATCTGATCCATAGCCATCAAGTCCCCCAGAGAATCCAATACTGACCACGGAGGTCAATCAATGTCAGAAGAAATTTTCGCACTCGACATCATGAATCACCCCACGGAGGCTGATCGCAGCCTTTGGGTTGACGCGTTCCAATACAAGGAATTCCAGTTGATGACGAAGACGACCTTCAAGACGGTCTTCAAGGGAAAGATCCCCGACGCCGAGACCCTCAGGAATACCCCAGCGTTGTCAGGGCACGACAACGTCGCCGATCTGGTCGCCACCATGGATCGGGTTGGTTACGAAAATGTTGTGATCTCCGCGACAAAGATGTGGTCATACCATTATCACCACAAGCTCATCTTGGATTACTCGATCCACATGGTCGGCAAGATGGTCGACGAGTCGGGTGGCCGGATCATTGGTGCGGCTTCCTACAACCCATTCCGAATCGAAGAGAGCCTCGCCGAGGTGGAACTCGGAGTCCGGGAGTACGGGTTCAAGTATGTCTGGTTCCACCCGCTGTCCTTCGGTCTACGGCCCGACGATCGGCGGTTCTATCCCCTCTATGCGAAGTGTCGAGAGTTGGACATTGCAGTTGGTATGCAGGTCGGACACTCCGCCGAAGTGCTTCCGAGCGAGGTTGGCCATCCCGTGTATGTCGACAACGTCGCCATCGACTTTCCGGACCTGCGGATCAACCTGTCGCACACCGGCTGGCCGTGGATTGACGAGTGGTGTTCGATGATCTGGCGCCACCCCAACGTGTGGGGCGATATCTCGGCGTACTTCGCTTCTTCGCTTGATGAGAACCTCATTCGATTCATGGATTCCAGTCGCGGCCGCGATCGCGTTCTCTTCGGAACGAATGGCCTCGGCCTAGAGCGCGCCAAGGCCGACTTCTTGTCGCTGGAGATCCGTGAGGACACTAAGCGCAAGGTCTTGCGCGACAACGTGCTCGAGTTTCTCGCAATCTGAATGCTGGAGTCGACCGGGATGCCTGCGGCACGCGAAAGGACGTGGGCTGGGTGGTTGAGGCACCATGCGGAGTCTCGACCTGACATGGTGGCCGTCCGCGATGAGGAGGGGGCATTGACCTTCGCCGAGTTGCTGGACGGCGCCTGCCGGTTGATCCAAGGTCTGGCAGACCGTGGTGTCGGGCGCGGATCTGTCGTGTCGGCGCAGGTTCACAATCTGCGTGAGTTCGCCTACCTTGTCGCTGCATCGAGCTTGGGCGGGTTCATTTTGAGCCCGATCAACCCGAAGCTCACAGTCGATGACGTCGAAGAAATTCTCCGGCGTTCCGGATCTCGGGTATTGGTTTCTTCAATGGATCCCATTGCCATACCCGACGGCCGAATCCATGTTGCCATTGGTCGAGCACCGGTTGACGGCGAGATCGACCTGGCGGGCCTCATGTCAGACCACGCAGAGCTTCCCGCAGAACCCGATCCCGATGACGCAGTTGTGATGCTGATGACATCGGGCACTGAAGGCCGTCCCAAGCTGGTCGTGCATTCTCATGCTTCCTACTGGCGTAGCACCGTCCCTGTCATCGAGAGAGCGAAGCTCGACGTGGACGACGTCGTGCTGGTCGCGGTGCCGGTCACCAGTTCGACGGGGATGCACGGGCTTCTTTACACCGGGCTGGCGGCCGGATGCCGAACTGTCCTGCTCGACGGTTGGGACGTCGTCCACTGTGCGGACATCATCGAAAATGAGGGTGTGACCTTCTCGATCGCGCCTGCCACGATCTTGTTCGACCTGCTGGGTCAGGCCAAGAAGACGGGCGCAGACCTGACTTCACTGCGGCTGTTTGTCTGCGGCGGCGCTCCGATCCCGCGAACGCTTGTAGTGGAGTGCACCGAAGTGCTGTCTTGTGACATCGTCCCGATGTACGGCGCCTCTGAAGTGCTGGCCGCGACAATGGGGATTCCGGGCGAGTCCGCCGAGAGATTGACAACCACCGACGGCCGCGCTCTCGAAGGTGTCGAACTGCAGGCTCGCCTCGCCGATGGCACTGTGGCGGGCGTCGGTCAAGAGGGAGAGCTGTGGGTGCGCGGAGTGACCCTGTTCTCTGAGTACTTCAACGATCCTGAGCAGACACACCAGGTGCTGGTGGATGGCTGGTGCCGAACGGGTGACCTTGCGACGGTTGATGCCGAGGGATACGTCGACATTCGTGATCGCCTCAAGGACATCGTCGTACGCGGCGGTCTCAACGTCTCTTCACGCGAAGTCGAACTCGTATTGGTCCAGCACGAGAGTGTTGCCGCTGTCTCCATTGTAGGTACCCCCGACGAGCGCCTTGGTGAACGCATATGCGCGGTTGTTGTGCCCGTCCCTGGCGCCAAGGTCGAACTCGGTGAACTCGCGGAGTTCGCACGGCAGGCCGGACTGTCAAAGCAGAAATGGCCCGAACGGCTGGTCTGCATGCAGGAGTTGCCGACAAATCCGACCGGCAAGATTCTCAAGCGTGAGCTACGTCGCCAACTCGCCGACGAGGGAAAGAGAGCAACGTCATGACGCTGAGAGAACGCACAAGCCGGGTGACGCCGGAACTCATCAAGGAATATTACGCGCTGGGCGCGTGGCTCCCGGAGACCTATCTCGACCTCTTCGAAAAGGCGCGCCACTCGATGGGTGGCGAGAGCGCCGTGCTCGACGCCCGAAGGGAGATCACCTTCGGCGATTTAGGAGAGGCAATCGATGTCGTGGCCGGCGAACTCGCCTCCCTCGGTCTCTCGCGAGGATCGGTGTTGGGCGTGGAGTGCGTGAATGAAGCAGAGTTCATTGTCGCTCATCTTGCCGCCGCCGCCGTTGGTGCAGTGACGCTGTCGCTGCCAGGTTCGCTGTCGGATGCTTCGATGGCCATCTTGTTAGAAAATGGCGACGCCGATGCGATGATCTGTTCGTCTCCGTTGGCGGCGAAGTTAGCTCAGCATTTGGACACCACCGCTCTGCCGGTACTCGAGTGGGATCACGAGCGATTGTCAATCGCTGCCGCAGCCGGTGCAGATAGTCACTTGTCGTCTGTTGTCCATGAGCCTGACGATGACGCGATCATGATGCCGACGGCCGGAACGACTGGAACACCGAAACTGGCACTGCGTTCGCAGAACTCATGGCTTGCCATGGGCCGCAAGAAGCTCGACTCGCTGGGCGACATGCGGCCCCGGGCCGGCGAAACGACGCTGATCATGCCGGCTGTCGGCCAGGGCGTGGGGTACATCCACGGATTCATCACTCCGTTGCTCGTGCCTGGCCTCAGACGAGTCCTGATGTCACGATTCAGTGTGGAGGCCGCCCTTGACATCATCGAGGCAGAGAGACCGGCGGTTGTCGTCGGCGTACCAGCCCAACTGATGATGATGATGGCTTCACCCAACCTCGAATCTCGAGATCTCAGCTCGGTCCGCTATGTGCAGACCGGGGGCGATCACATGCCTCCCGACAAGCGTCGGGAGTTCGAAGAGTGCTTTGGCGCACCTGTTCTCATCGATTACGGAGCGTCCGATGTCGGCGCAGCTTGTGCTGTGCGTCCCGATGACCCCGACGACAAGCGATTCGGAACATGTGGGCTTCCCATGAAATGGACCGAGATCCGCATTGACGCCGGAAGCGAAGCGGTCGGCCCGGGGATTACCGGCGAGGTAAAACTGAGGGCACCAGATCTCATTTCGGGCTACTACCCGGTCGACGATCACGATCCCTCGAAGGCCTTCTTTGCTACGGGCGATCTGGGCTACTGCGACAACGAGGGCTACCTGGTGATCACGGGCCGAATGAAAGATGTGATCATTCGAGGGGGGCTGAACATCAGTCCTTCGACGATCGAGAATGCGCTTGTCTCGTGGCCGCTTATCGACATGCTCGCGGTCGTTGGTGTTCCGGACCCCATTCTCGGGGAACGAATCGGGCTCTTCTGTACTGTCTCGGGGGACCCCGACCAGATGATGTCGGAGATCGCGGACCAGCTCCGGTCGTCAGAACTGGCGCGGCAACAGTGGCCCGAACTCGTCTACTTCGTCGATGAGCTACCGCTATCGCCAGGCGGAAAGATTCAGAAGGCCGCTCTACGGAAGCAGGTCGCGGACGGACTGATCGAAGGACGGCCGGTCAATGCAAGCTGATTTCGAACTACACCAACCATCAATACCAAGGGAGCGCACATGGATTTTGCACTAACAGACGAACAGGAACTCATGATGGATTCCGTTCGGGAACTACTGCGCAAGGAGCTGCCACCCGAGCGCATCAGCGCACTCGACGAGGCTCATGAGTTTCCAATGGACACTTGGAAGAAGCTTGGCGACCTCGGTTTTCTCGGTCTTCCCGTTCCCGCGGAGTACGGCGGTGCCGGAGCGTCAATTCTCGACATCGTGCTCTTCAGCGAGGTTCTCAGTTACGGCATGAGTGGATTGTCGGCCGCCTTCCAACGGTCAGCCTGTTACGGCGGCGTGGTTATTGGTCAGTACGGCACCGAGGAGCAGAAGAAGCGGATTCTTCCACCGCTCGTGAGTGGTGATCAGATGGTTGCGATCGCCTTGACCGAACCAGATTCGGGTTCGGATGCCGCGTCGCTTTCGACGCGCGCCGAGAGTCGCGACGGTGGCTTCGTCATCAATGGGCAGAAGGTCTACACGAGTGGGGCCACGCAGGCTGACTGGCTGATCGTCGCCGTACGAACCGACCCCGATGCGCCAGCGCGCGAAGGACTGTCCACGCTGATAGTTCCAGTTGATGCCCCGGGTATCACGATCCGGCCGATGAGCAAGCTCGGAAACTGGACCATTCCAACGTGTGAGGTCTTCTTCGACGACGTCGAGGTTGGGCCCGAGGCGTTGCTGGGCGGGCTGAACGAGGCATGGACAACAACGCTGACCCATGGTCTCGACGCCGAGCGCCTGGTCATCGGCGCTCACTGCACGGGCAGCGCACAACGCTGTGTGGATATTGCCGTCGAATATGCGGGCCAACGCGAACAGTTCGGGCGCAAGATCGGAAAGTTCCAGATGATCCGTCAGAAGTTGGCCGACATGGATGTCCAGGTGCAAGCCGGCCGACTCATTACCTACCACGCAGCATGGAAGCTCGATGCGGGGCTAAATGCACGCAAGGAGGCGTCGAGCGCGAAGCTGTTGACGTCGGAGACATGGAACAAGGTGGCCTACGATTCGATGCAGGTACTCGGTGGCATCGGATACATGATGGAATCCGAACTCCAGCGGCAATATCGTGATGCTCGCCTCTACACGATCGGCGGCGGAACATCTGAGATCCAGCGACTCATTATTTCCCATGAGTTGGTCGGATAGGTATGACGGCATTTGTAACCGCGGCCAGTTGGCATGAGTAAACAGCTCGGAGATTCTCTCCCCGACGAGGCCGTCTCTTGGCTCGTGGGGGGCAATCCGGTGGTCGTTTCTACGATCGACGAGGATGGGCCATATTCCTGTCTCGTCGGGTCGTGTGTGGCGATTGACCCGCAAACGCTCCGCTTCGCGATGTTCGGCACATCTCGAACGCTGGACAACCTGCGCGCTGACGGTCGGGTGTTCATCGAAACGCTCGGTGATGACCTGGTGATCGGTGCTCGCGGCCTAGCGACGGTGGTCAAGGATCCGATGGATTCTTCGGCGTACCCTCCCCATGCCTACGTCATGATTGAGGTGAGTGTTATCTCGGTCAAGGACGACTATCCGCCCGGGTCCAAAATCAGCGGTATGAGTTATGATTTTGCCAACAGTCGGGACCCCGAAGAACGGATGGCCCGTCGGGGAAATCTCATCGAAGAGCTCCGGACCTGGCAAGTACGGTGAAGCAGGCCCGACGATCGAAGCTGGCCACATTGGAAGATGCCGTCGCCTCGGTTTCGTCGGGTGACCACCTTGCAGTTGGTGGAATCTGGAACGAAAACGCGCCGTCAGCTCTCGTTCGTGCTTTGGCCCGTCGTGGAATCGACGGGTTGAAGCTCTCCGCCGGGCCCGCATCGGCGTACCCGGTGGACTTGCTGATCGGGATGGGGATGGTTGCCACCGTCATGGCCCCAAACGTGACGTTCGAGGATCTTGGGCTAGCTCCAAACTTTCGTCGGGCAGTCGAGAAGGGTGAGGTGCGGCTGATTGAATGTGACGAGCCGAGCCTCATTGGTGGCTACCGTGCCGCGGCGGCTGGTTTGCCGGCCTCGATCGTGCATTCTCTGCGTGGTACGTCCTTATTGGATCGTTCGCCATGGATGACGACGCATGAGCTTCCCGATGGTGAGGAGGTCGTGCTTATTCCGGCGTTGCGGCCCGACGTTACGTTCTTACACGTACAGCAGTGCGACGAGTACGGCAATGCCCGCTGCCTTGGGACAGTGTTCGCCGACCGACTGTTGGCCAAGTGTGCAACCACGGTGATTGTGTCAACTGACGAACTGGTCTCCAACGAGGAGATTCGGGCGTCTCCCTCGAGCACGACAATCCCCGGTTTTTTTGTCGACGTTGTCGTCGAAGCTCAATACGGTGCGCATCCCTGCGGTAGCCACGGTCGATACACGCGCGATTCGGCCAGTCTGCGCCACTATCTCGCAGCAGCAAGCAAGGGTGGCAATTGGGATGACTACGTTTCCTCCGTTGTCAGAGTCGATCATGATCGTTATCTGCTGGATCACGCCGAGGCTGTCGGATGAGTGCAACTGAAGCGAGCCCCCTCGAGCGGGCTGCGATTGTCTTGTCTGCTCTGTTGAACGACGACGAGACGTTCATTGTCGGTGGCGCCTCGCCCGTTCCCCTGGCCGCAGCGCTCCTCGCGCAGAAGTTCCACGCCCCCAATCTGGTGTTGCTCACGGGGTCGGGAGCGGTCAACCCAAGACCCACCGAGATTCCTCGCTCCGGAGGTTCAGGTAACCTCTTACATTCTGCGGAGGCGATAATCGACATCGACGACATATATGACCTCACCGAATCGGGAGCGATTGACGCAATATGTCTTGGTGGTCTCCAGGTCGATCGTTTCGGTAACTTCAATCTCACCGCGGTTGGGTCGTATGAGGCACCGCGGCTCCGAGGTCCGGGAATGGCCAATATTGGCTTAACCATGACGGCTACGCGGCTGTTGCTGTTCTCGCCAGTTCATTCAGCGAAGACTCTCGTCGAACGCGTTGACTACGCGACCGGATACGGGAGCAGGTTGCCCAGCGGCGAACGCGTCCCGCACCGGACCGGTGGGGGACCGGAGTTCCTACTCACTCCCGACGCATATTTTGAGTTCACCGGCCCCGACGGCGAAGCCGAGTTGGTAGCAATCAGTGAGGAGACCACGATCGCGGCTGTTACTGAACGGACCGGATGGCAAGTCGCTGATGCCGCACCCGATCGCTTTCCTCCCGTCGATGATGAGCAGCTTCAATTTGTTCGGTCCATCGACGCGGCCGGAATACTCGCGTGACCCTCGAATCGCACGATTTCGGCGGTTTCGGCTTGACAGCAGGCAACCCAAGATCTAGGTTACTTAGCGTACACTAAGTAGCGTACTTGAGCGGGGGAGCTCCATCCCTGGTTCAGATGATTGAGAGGGGAATCAATTGACCAAGAAGCTTCCACTGAGGAGGGCGCTCATAGCACTCGCCTCGATTTCGTTGGTCGCGGCCGCCTGCGGCTCCGACGACGATGACAGCACCACGACTGACGCGCCGGCTGACACTGAGGCGCCGGCTGCGACCGATGCGCCGGCTGCGACTGATGCGCCGGCGTCCACCGATGGCGACGAATCAGATATGGCCGAGCTCGAAGTGCCAGACAACCCCGACAACGGGGTGACATCCGACGAGATTCTCGTTGGCTGGCTTGGCGACGCGACCGGCCCGACGGCATCAACCCAGACTGCCCACCGCGATGGTGCAGCGGCCTACTTCGAAAAGGTCAACCAAGAGGGCGGCGTTCTCGGACGTGAATTGACCCTGGTTGAGTTCGACGATGCATATGTCGCCGAAGACACCCTCATCGGATTCCGCAAGCTTGTTGATGACGACAAGATTCTGAACTTCATTGGTCTCAACAACTCGTCGGGTATTGACGCCGTCGCTCCTCAGCTTGAAGAGGTCGGCACACCAGTCATCGGTAGCCAGTCCGGTAGCACGACGACCCACGAGAACGACTACTTCTGGAACACGATCGCCTCCTACGCCGACATGGTCGGGGTGGTTCAGGGCCGGCTTGCCGAAGAGCTGGGTGGTGCCGACAAGATCGTTGCTATTCCGGTGGCCCTCACGGTGGCTTCTGGCGATCAGTGGATCGAAGCGGTGAACTCAACCATCACCGACAGAGGTGGCACAGTTACCGAGGCCGTACGTTATGACGCACGTGCTGACGACCTGTCGGCCGAAGCGATCACGATCGCTGGTCTGGTGGAGGACAAGGGCGCCAACGCCATTGTCATCCACGGTACTACGAAGCCATTCATCGTTCTCTTCACTGCGCTCGATGCAGCTGGGGTTACGGAAACGATTATTGGTGGCATGACCGGCCTTGTGCAGCCAGCGGTCTACCAGGAGGCCCCTGAGGCTGTGACCGACACGGCGTGGGGTACCCATACCTTTACGCCGATCGATATCGACACTCCCGGCAACGTCGAGATGCGCGAGTTCGTCGAATCCGAGGGCAAGTGGGGCGACACCAGCAAGAGCATTGGTTTCGTCCAGGGTTGGGTCAACGGCAAGATTCAGGTTGAGGCAATGATCAGGGCGGCCGAAACCGGTGAGCTCAGCAGGGCGTCCTTGCAGACTGCATTGGGCACCATCACCAACTTCGACACCGGTGGACAGAGTCCGCTGATCGACTTCAGTCGGCCCGGCCACAATGGTGGCGCAAACGTACGTCCGTACGACTGGGACGGAACTGAATTGGTAGCTGTCGGCGATTACGCCGAATGGACGGAATTCCTTCCAAGCGGCGACTGATTAGCTCGTTAGTTAGTTGACGGGGAGGCTCCAGGCCTCCCCGTCAACGGAGAAGTAGAGCAAGGTTCCCAACCCTGCGTGATGCATTGCCACCACGCAGGGTTGCCCTGCTCGATTCCGGTAATTATTCCATTCCAACGTGAAGAAGGACCACACGTGAGTGAACTATTTCGGTATCTGATCGCTGGGATTGCGGTTGGGTCAATTTACGGACTCGTTGCCCTCGGGTTCGTTCTCGTGTTCAAGGCGACGAGCGTACTCAACTTCGCTCAGGGCGAATTCCTGATGCTCGCTGCGTACCTGGCCGTCACGGCTGCGGTTACGAACAGTTTCGGCCTCGCAGTGAGTCTTCTCTTTGTGGTGCTTGCCCTGTCGATCGTCGGTGTCGTTATGCACTTCGGCGTCACGAAAAAGCTGATCGGGGAACCCCCGTTCACTCTCATTCTTGTCACGATCGGGGTCGCCATCGTGATCCGCGGCGGCCTGCTGATGTTCTACGGCCCGCTGGAACGGTCCAGCGTCGACCTTCTGCCAGCCGGTGGCTTCACTATCGGTGACGTTCCAGTCACATGGATTGATGTCATCATGTTCACCGTCGCCGTCGTGTGCTCGGCGGCGTTCTTCGCCTTCTTCCGTTGGACCACCATGGGTCTGAAGATGCGTGCCACCGCGGAGAATCTCGAAGCCGCCAAGGTCGTCGGCATCCGGCCCGGCCAGGTATTCCTAATGGCGTGGGTAATCGCGGCGTTCGTTGCCGGAATCGCCGGATTCTTCTATGCCAACAGGGTGGCGGTCGTCAGCTTGAGCTTGTCTGCCATTGGTCTGCGGGCGTTCCCGGCTGCGATGCTCGGTGGCATCACCTCTGTCGAAGGCGCCTTGATCGGCGGGATCATCGTGGGCGTCGTCGAACAGGTGGGCGCCGGATATCTCGGTGGTGAATGGCGAGATGTATTCGCCTTCAGCATCATGCTGCTGGTACTGCTCATCCGACCGTCCGGCCTGTTCGGTGACAAAGAGTTGGTGAGGGTGTGACAGCTCAAGAGTCCGCTCCCACGATTCAGCGACGGTCATCGATTCTCTCACGTCAGTTCGATCACGCGAACGAGGTCAAGCTCCTCCAGACGCGGCCCCAAAGGGTCACGCGGGTACTCACCCTGATCTTTCTGCTTGTTCTGCCGTTCCTCTTGGCAACGGATTTCTCGCCCCCCCTCGACTTCCCATGGGCGACGTGGTTCACGGTCGTCAACTTCGCAATCATTGCCTCGATTGGGGCCGTGGCCATGAATCTCTTGTCGGGCTACGCCGGCCAAGTAAGCGTGGCCCACGTAGCGTTCCTGATTGTTGGCTCGATTGTCGGCGCCCAATTCGGTGAGATATGGGGTGTACCGTTCTGGTTCCTGCTTCCTTTGGCGGCGTTTTGGGGGGCCCTGATCGGAGTGATCGTCGGGCTTCCGGCCCTGCGCGTTCGAGGTCTCTACCTGTTCATGGCGACCCTCGCGGTCCACTTCATCGCGATCTTCATCTTCCGCAGGTATCAGGTCGACCAATTCGGGTTCAGTGGCATCGTCTATACGGCGCCGACCCTCCCGGACTGGCTGCTCTGGATCCCAGGGCTGGACGAGGGGGCCAATGGTGAGTTCACCATTCGAGGCAATTGGCGATGGTATTGGCTCAATCTTGGCGTCGCCGCTCTGTGCATTGGCTTCGCGGCCAACCTATTGCGAACCTCATGGGGTCGAGCATTCATCGCTGTTCGGGAAAATGATGCCGCAGCCGCCTTCATGGGTGTCAACGTCACCCGCGTGAAACTTCTGGTCTTCTCTGCGAGTTCCGGACTTGTGGCGGTGTCGGGTGTGTTGGCGTCCTACTATCTCGGTGCGCGTTCCGATGAGTCTTGGACACTCGAGATTGTCTTGGACTATGTGACCATGATCGTTGTTGGGGGCTTCGGAAGCCTCTTGGGAGGGGTGTTCGGAGCCGTCTTCTTCTACGTAACGCCAGTCCTTCTCAGTTGGGTCCGCGAACTACCATTTCTGGAGAACATCGAATGGCTGCAAGAGCACGGTCACGCCGTCGACCAAATGATGTATGGACTCTGCGTGGTGCTTGTACTGCTGTTCAAGCCATCGGGCATTGCCGGAATGTGGGAAGATACACGAGACGCCGTTGGCCGGTTCGTCGAGCGTCGCAAACAAGGGGCTGCAGATGAGCAGTGAACCGTTGTTGATCATCGACAACGTCTCAGTCAACTACGGAGCTGTGCGAGGCCTCGTTGACGTCTCCTTGGAGGTACCCGAATCAGGGTTTGTGGCGGTTCTCGGCCCCAACGGTGCAGGGAAGTCAACTCTGGTGCGCTCGATCACTGGTTTGCTTGAGCACCATGATGCGAAGGTGAAGTCAGGCAGCATCATCTTCGATGGCGCCGATATCACCGGCAAGTCGTCCGCTGATGTTGTCCCGATGGGGATTGCTCAGGTCCCCGAGGGTCGGATGCTCTTTGCGCATCTGACCGTGAACGAAAACCTCCTCCTCGGCGCTTCCACTCGCACCCACAGAAGTGGCGTAGCCGAGGATCTCGAGAAAATGTACGAGATGTTCCCCGCCCTCACAGATCGGCGAAAGGAGCGGGCCGGATTCTTGTCGGGAGGCGAGCAGCAGATGGTTGCTATCGGACGAGCATTGATAGCAAATCCCCGACTACTCATCTGCGATGAACTATCCCTCGGGCTGGCGCCACAGTTGGTGGCGCAGTTGTTCGAGACACTCACTCGATTAAACAACGACCATGGAACGGCGATTCTCGCTATTGAACAGAACGCGCGAATGGCGCTGTCGCACGCCGATTATGGCTACCTCCTCGAGAGTGGAGAAGTGACCCTGTCGGGTCCCGCAGATGAGTTGCGGTCAAGTGACGAGATTGTCAATCGTTATCTTGGCGGGGCAAGCAGCGGTGGCCAAACCACGCCCGACAACCCTGCCGCATCTGAGGTGAACTAGCACAATGAGTTCCATACTGTCGCTCAGCGACGTAACGGTCGCTTTCGGAGAGCTCTTGGCGTGTGACAGCGTCTCCTTTGAGCAGGAAGAGGGCGAACTGCTGGCGATCATCGGACCGAATGGAGCCGGCAAGACGACTGTCTTGAGTGCGATCTCGGGTGTGTACGTACCGCGGCCCGGCGCATCTATCAAGTTCGCCGGCGGTGACGACGGCTCCGACTTGGAACTTATCGGCCGTAAGCCACACCAGATAGTCAGACTTGGACTTTCTCGCACGCTCCAGAACCTCGGACTGTTCCCCGGCCTCTCGGTGTTCGAGAACCTGCTGATGGGACGCTACGTTCACCAGCGGCAGAACCTTATTCTTGCCGGAATGTTCACCCCGGGGATTCGTCGTGATGAGGTCGAACAGCGGCGGGCAACGGAGGACCTCGTGGATCTTCTCGACCTTCGTGAGTACCTCGACGAGGACTTGGAGGCGCTTCCGTACGGTGTCCAGAAGCGCATCGAACTTGGCCGAGCACTCGCGATGCGGCCACGCCTGCTGTTGCTTGATGAGCCGGTGGCGGGAATGAACCGACCTGAAAAGTTTGAGATGACCGAGGCCCTTGGTCGGGTTCGCGCTGAGCGTGGTACAACGCTGTTGCTGATTGAGCACGACATGGAGTTCGTTATGGGTATGGCCGACAGGCTCGTCGTCTTGAATCACGGCCAGATGATCGCTGAAGGCACACCGGATGAGGTGCAGGCAAACCCACTGGTGATCGAGGCCTATTTGGGCGCCGACGACGAGGACAGTCTTGTCGCCGACCTTGGTGGCGACGCCTTGGGTCTCTCTACTCCCGGCGATCAATCGCCCGCCGGGTGACTCGGCCGACCAGTTTCACGCGGGACCCTGGCGACGTACAACGACTACGGGCATCAGGTGAGTGGGCCGATGACACGCTCGGTGACCGGCTACGCCATCTAGCCGTGACGCGGCCAGACCATCTGGCCCTTGCAGATTCGCGCGAGCAACTCACGTTTCTCGAGTACTGGCAAGAGGTCGCCGGGTTGGCCGAAAGCTTGCTCGAGATGGGCATCAAACCGGGGGACCGGCTGGGGATCGTGCTGCCGAATCGGGTCGATTTTCCCATTACACGTCTCGCCGCGGCCGAGGTAGGTGCAGTCTCTGTACTCCTCAATTCGTCGTGGTCTCCGCAACAAGTAGTGAGCGCGCTCCAGCAGTCGGGCTGTGTTGGGGTCGTTGCGGCCGATCGGCGTGGTGACGGGGCTCTGGGTGCTGCGCTGGGCGATCTCGTTGGACGGAACGATGTTCTGCGATGGTTCGCAATGAATGACGCCTCGGACGAGGCAACAGACTTTGCACGAATGCGTAAACGGTCTGCTGTTTTCCCAGATGGACCACGGTTTGAAGGCGCCGTGTCGTCGCCGTTTGTCGTCGATGATGTGATATTCACCTCGGGTACCACTGGTGCTCCGAAGGGTGTGATGAGTTGTCAGGCCCGCTGGATTGCCGGCAGCGAGCGGCAGCGCAGAGCGGGAGGCCTGGATACTGACGACATCGGCGCCGTGATTGGCCCGGTCGGCGGTGCAACTGGTTACCTGAAGTCGGTCGTGCTTGGTCTCGCAACTGGCGGAACAATCGTGTTGATTGAAGATCCGGACCCACCAAAGGTGCTGAACACAATCGAACGTATGGGAGTGACCTGGTTGGCATCATTGCCGGCTTTGACGGCGCGCCTCGTTCGTTTCATTGAATCGGCTCGACAGGACTCGGATGGTCTTGATATCTCCTCGTTGCGGCTCGTTTTCAACGGTGGCGCTCCGATGCCCGAGACACTGGCAAATGATCTTCACCGCCTTCTGGATGTCTTCGTCATGACTGCCATTGGATCAACCGAGGCGGGGTCCCCTGCAGGAACGAGATTGGAGGATTCGCGCGAGGTGCAGAGCACGACCGTGGGTCGAGCCTTTGACGGGGCCCAGATGGCGGTGTTGGCAGACGGCAAGGTGCACAGCACCGGAGTCGGTGAGCTTCTCTCACGCGGCGCCATGGCATTCGATGGATATCTCGATGAACCAGCGGCCACCGCCGAACTGTTCGTCGACGGTTGGATTCGGCACAAGGACCGAGTCGAGATCGGCTCCGATGGCAACATCGAATTCCTGGGGCGCATGGACGACGTCATCAATCGGGGCGGGACCAAGGTGTCGCCCTTGGAGGTGGAACGACATAGCCTAGGGCATCCGTCGGTCGAGACGTGTGCAGCCTTTGCAGTCGACGACGCCGACCTCGGGTCGCGAGTTGGGCTGGCGGTTGTTCTACGGAATGGCACAAACCTTGACGTTCAGGCTCTCCGCTCGTTTCTGATCGGCCGCTCTGTGCCGCGTTCGGAACAACCGGAGTCGCTGAGTTTCTTCGATGTTCTGCCGATGGGTCCGAGCGGAAAGGTTGACCGCAAAAGGATCTCGCATGAGTGGTCGTTGGCGGTTGAGGCCAGCTTGCGGTCGGCCATTTGTTGAACTAACTTATCAGTAAGCAAAAACTATCAGGGGAGCTTTACTATGACGGTTATTGACAAGACAGCAACCTCCGCGTTCGAAGATGCCCTCTGGGCTGAGGTCGAGGCGGGAAGCGTTCGTAACTTCCAGCCATTCCAGGCAGCGATGGTTGCCGGAGAACTGACGCGAGACCAACTCGGCATGTGGGCTGCTCAGCAGTACGCAATCGTCCGGCCATTTAAGTCCTGGTTGGCCGGCATTCACACGAACTGCACCCTGGAAAGCGCTGAACACCACATCATTGAAAATATGTGGGAAGAAATGGGCTTCGGCGAGCCCGGCAAGGATCACCCGGCACTCTTCGAGAAGTTTGCCGACGCCTTGGGATGGCCGCGTGAACGGATGGCTGCAAACGTTGTTGCCGAGACCTCTGCCTTTGTCGGCTACTACTCGTGGGCGACACGCTGTCTCCCGTTCGAAGAGAGTATGGCCCTCGTCGGGTTGGTGATCGAAGGTAATCCTCGTGCTCGTGGATCAATCACCACCGTCGAAACAACGGAGTCGAAGCGTGAGCTTTGGGAGGCGCTGTCGGCTGAGTACAACCTGACACGAGACGAAGTCGAGTTCTGGGAGCTACACACGTCGGCTGACGTCGTACATGCGCAGCGATCAATGGAGATCATCATCGATGCAGCCCCCGAGGCTGCACAGCAGGAGCGAGTAATCAGTCGTGTCCGCGAGGGATTTCAGGTGTGGGGTCTCAAGCAGGCCGGAATCGGCCGAGCCATCGCTTCAGTTGCCGAGTGAACCCCGATCGTCCCGAATGGGCCGACAGCATCGAGATCGTCAACGCCGAGGGCGTTGCGGTTACACCAACGTCGTGGAGACCACTTGGCCATGACGATCGCGTTGCTGTAACGGTCAGCGGGATCGAGCCCGAAATCCTTGTTGTCTCGACCGATGAAGGTCTACGAGCGATCGCCAATGTGTGTATCCATCGTGGCTTTGCGCTCGATGCGGCGACACTGTTGACCGAGCACGATGAGAATCACCGGTCCGGCACCACATGTATCAAATGTCCGTTGCATGGACTGATTCTCTCGTTGGATACGGGCCTGGCATGTCGCACGGGCAAGGGTCAGAGAATCCCGACATTCGAAGTGGCGATGCAAACACCGCCTGACAAGTAGGAGACAGTCTTGACGAACATTCCCCTGATAATGCCGGACCCACCCGTTCACGATTCCCTCGAGGAAGAACAGCTCTATCGTAAACGCCATCAGGCGGCGGCCTTTCGGGCCTTCGGGCTTCTGGGGTACGACGAAGGTGTTGCCGGCCATATGTCGGTTCGTGACCCAATTGACACCGATACGTTCTGGGTCAATCCATTCGGGCGCAATTTCGCGATGATGCGGGTGTCGGATCTGCTCCAGGTCGACCAGACCGGCACGGTCGTGCATGGGACCGGAATCGTCAACGCCGCGGCATTCGCAATCCACTCGGCCATCCACGAAGCTCGTCCCGACATAGTCGCGGCAGTCCACACCCATTCTCCAGCTGGCCGGGCGTGGTCGACGCTCGGACGACTACTCGACCCGATTACTCAGGACGCTTGCACGTTCTATGACGATCACGCGGTGTATGGCCCGTACAAGGGCGGTGTGCTCGATCAGTCCGAAGGTGATGAGATCGCTCAAGCGATCGGCACGGGCAAGGCCGCTATTCTGGCTAATCATGGCTTGTTGACCGCCGGGCCTACAGTTGACGCGGCGGCCTACTGGTTTATCGCGATGGAGCGCTCCTGCAGGGTCCAGCTAGATGCCGAAGCCGCGGGAACTCCGCTCTTGATCGATCCGGAGTTGGCTCGAGCGACCGGGGGATCGGCTCGCACCGGCTGGTTCTGCTTCCAACCATGGTACGAACGTATGCTCGCTGAACAACCCGGCTTTCTTGAATGACGTCATGGTCCGGGCGCGATGCCAGCACCTGGAATCAGGCCGCTCTCGATTTCGTCCATTCAGCGCCGGTTCTTGACGCGGCCCTCCAGATGGAGGGCGGTTCGCCCTTACCGCAATCCATCCAGCGCCGTGCACATGAACTTGGCTTCACCACAGCACGGCTACCTGCTGACCGAGGCGGTTATGGCATGGCCATGGTCGACTATGTCGCTTTGCTTGAGCGGATCGGCCAGGGGCCAGGTGCCTTGCGGGTCTTCATCCACGGGCAGAACACCAAGTGGGAGATGTTCGAGCGATTCGGATCGACGGCACAGAAGCGTCGTTATCTCCCCACATTCGAGCGCGGTGAATGGGCGGCCTCCTTTGCGCTCACCGAGCCGTTTGCCGGTACGGGAAACGACATCGCAACGCGAGCTACTCCAACCGGTTCTGGCTGGGTGCTCAATGGCGAAAAACACCTGATCACACATGCTGCGTCAGCGCAGGTACTGATCGTGCTCGCACAGCACGAGGACTATGGCGTGTCGGCCTTCTTGGTTGCGCCTGATACGCCGGGCGTCTCAGTAACACCCATGCCAGAACTGATGGGTACGCGAGGGATCGAACTCGCGGCCGTGCGATTCGATGACTGCGCGGTCGAAACCGAGGCATTGCTCGGAGTAGCCGGGCAAGGTTTGGAGATCGGGCTCTCCTTTCTCGACATCACCCGTACCGCGTTGGCCTCATCCGCCGTCGGGCTCGCCCAACGCGCTCTCGACCTTGCTGCCGGCCACGCTGCCACTCGGGTCACATCGGGAAAGCCAATCGCCCGGCGACAAGCTGTTCAGATCAAGCTCGCTGATATGGAGATGACCATTCGCGCCGGGCGAGCGCTCGTGAGCGACGCTGCGAACGCGATCGACGAAGGCCTTTCAGCTCGTCACGAAGCATCGATCGCCAAGCGTTACACGGCCAGAATGGTCACCGATGTCACCGACGCCGCCATGCAGGTTCTCGGCGGAATCGGCTACACGGCACAGTCGCCGATCGAGCGCATTTCTCGTGACGCTCGCAGTTTCTGGTTTGAAGAAGGCACCGACGACGCGCAGGCATTTGTGATCGCGCGGACGGTCATTGGATCTCTGGCAAGCCCCAGTACATGAACGTGAAAGGACTTTCAACCCAATGAGGACAACCGAGCAGGAGATGTTCTGTGAAACGGCACGCGGCCTCATCGAGAGACATGTCGTCGACCTGATCGCGGACAGCGAACGAAACCAAAGCTTTCCTCGTGAGATCATTCCGATCTTTCATGAAGCCGGATTGTTGGGCGGAACCATCCCGACCGAGTTCGGCGGCGGTGGGCTTGATCATGTGAGTCAGTCAATGGTGATCGAGGAAGTGTCGAGCCATTGGCAAGTCCTGGGGTCGTTGGTCGCGATGGCCTCGGGTCCCGTGGGTCGTGGATTGTTGACGTTCGGCACCCCGGAGCAACAGGAGAGATTCCTAAAACCCCTGACCGCCGGCAAGTCGCTCGCGGGATATGCGCTAACCGAGGCAAGTTCTGGAACCGATGCATCGAGGATGAGTACCCGTGCCACTCGTGATGGCGACGACTTTGTTCTCGATGGCGCCAAGATCTGGATCGATTGGGCCACCGATGGCGATTTCTTCCTTACCTTTGCCCGCACCGATCCTGATTCAACTGGAGCCCGAGGTATCTCTGCGTTCATTATCGAGCGTGGCACCCCAGGGTTCTCCACGCTTGCCATCGAAGGGAAGATGGGGCTCCGCGCGCTCACGGTCGGCGAGCTCCATTTTGACGAATGTCGTGTTCCGGCGGCGAACTTGCTCGGCGAGGAGGGCGCCGGATTTCGTATCGCGATGTCGGCCTTGGAAGAAGCTCGTCTCGGAGTGGCGGCTCGAGCCGTCGGGGGTATTCGTGCATGCCTTGAAGAGTCGGTCGCATACGCCAACGATCGTGAGGCATTTGGCCGCCCAATTAGTTCGTTCCAGCTGACTCAAACCAAGATCGCAGATATGATCATGGCTTACGACGCGTCTGAAGCGCTCACGCTCAAGGCCGCCGCGTTGCTCGACGCTGGGTTGCCCGCGAGTCGAGAGGTGTTGGGGGCAAAGCTGTTTGCCCAAGAGGCGTTCATGCGGACATCTCACGACGCCGTACAGATATTCGGTGCCTATGGAATGGCTGAGGAATACCGGGTGAACAGGATGTTCAGAGATGCAAAGGTCACCGAGGTAACCGGCGGCACGAATGAAATACTCCGTATATTGCTCGCGGAGACTGCAATGGGTCGAGGTTCCAGGTAGTCGAGGACTTGCACCGACGGAGACTTTAAGACTCGCCGCCAATTGGCCGGCACGATCGATGGGAAACATGGCACGCGAACAGGCTTTACAACGCGAGGACATTGTTGCGAGAGCAGCACAGCTGTTTTCTGAACGTGGGTACGCGGCAACTTCCTTGCGTGACATCATGGACGGCTTTGATGCGACGGGACCAGCCTTCTACTACTATTTCGACTCCAAGGGCGACATCCTCGTCGAGATCATTGACGGCGCACTAGATGATGCCGATGAAGCCCTCGACAGGCTCATCGAGGACCCCGAGCTGACTGCCGCGACCCGCTTCTTGAAGGCCATGGTGTCGCACGCCAACATGGTCTGGGGCAACTTGACTGCAGCGCGGGTCTTGTTCGTCGAGAACGGAATTACCAGTGCCAAGAAGTCCGAGAACATCCGTCTTCGAATGCAAAACTATGCGAAGAGGCTCTCGGCACTGTATGAGGAGGGTGCCGCCGAAGGCGTTCTCGTCGATCACAACCCCAGAATGGTCACGTCGTTGATCATCGGAATGGCGAACTGGGGTGCGTTCTGGGTGGAGGACGGAACCGATCGCGAGGCATTACTTGATCTGTTCGAGGGGCTGGTCCACGGCGCTGTCCGTGAAGGCGGAGCCGAGCTATTAAACGAGAGTAGAGATTTCTAATGGAAACAGCAAGACAGCTGTGGCAGGAGCGCTTCGACGCCTCGAAATTGCGCGACGCAGACTTTCAGACGATGTCTGGCATTCCGGTTGAACCGGTCTACGGCCCAAGCGATGGCGAGTTTCCTGGCGAGTACCCGTACACGCGTGGTCCGTATTCCTCGATGTACCGCTCGAAGTTGTGGACAATGCGAATGTTCGCTGGCTTCGGTACGGCCGATGACACCAACTCGCGATTTAAGGAGATAATCGCTTCTGGCGGTGATGGGCTGTCGACGGCCTTTGACATGCCGACTCTGCTCGGGATCGACTCCGACGATCCCATGTCACTTGGGGAGGTCGGTCGTTGCGGAGTGGCTGTCGACTCGATGGCTGACATGGAGGACCTGTACGAGGGAATCGACCTCGGTCAGATCACCACATCGATGACCATCAACTCGCCAGCGGCGGTCATCTTTGCGATGTTCGTCGCTCAGGCCGAAAAGGCTGGGATACCGCGATCGAGGCTGGGCGGCACGCTGCAGAACGACATACTGAAGGAATATCAGGCGCAGAAGGAGTTCGTCTTTCCCCCTCGCCAATCGATGAGGCTCGTGCGCGACACGATTGAATTCGCTGCCGCAGAGATGCCGAGGTGGCACTCGATCTCGATCTCCGGCTATCACATTCGGGAGGCCGGCTCCACGGCGGCAGAGGAACTGGCATTCACACTGGCCAACGGATTTGCCTATGTAGAGCTGGCCATGAAGGCCGGTCTCGACGTCGACGCCTTTGCGCCACGACTGAGCTTTTTCTTCAACGCTCACATCGACTTTTTCGAAGAGATCGCTAAGTACCGAGCGGCCCGACGTATCTGGGCGCGATGGATGAAGGAGCGGTATGGGGCCAAGTCCGAGCGATCGATGCAGCTTCGATTCCACACTCAAACAGCTGGCGTGTCGCTGACTGCTCAGCAGCCCGAGGTCAATATCGTGCGGACCGCAATCGAGGCACTCGCCGGTGTGCTCGGCGGGACCCAGTCGTTGCACACAAACTCAATGGACGAGGCGCTGGCGCTTCCGAGCGATCGGGCGGCTCGAATTGCGTTGCGCACTCAGCAGGTGATTGCGCACGAGACAAATGTGGCGAACGTCGCCGACCCGCTCGGCGGCTCGCACTATGTCGAAGAACTGACGGACACGATGGAGCAGCGGGCAAACGAATTGTTCGACTACCTCGATGAACTCGGCAAGGGTTCGATGCTCGAAGGTGTGATCAGCGGCATCGAGGAGAATTGGTTCCAGGGCAGGATCGCTGACTCGGCTTATGAGCTCGAACGGAGCTTCAATGCCGGTCGCCGCACGATAGTTGGGGTGAGCGAGTTCACCGAGGGCAACGAGGAAGATCAGATCGACCTACTGAGAATCACCGGCGAGGATGAGGCGAGGCAACGCAAGCGACTGCACAGGGTTCGCGAGGATCGTGATCAGAACGCTGTCGATATCGCACTCGCCCGTATTCGAACCGATGCCGCAGATTCCAGCACCAACCTCATGCCAGCGCTCATCGACGCTTCGAAGGTGTATGCCACGCTTGGTGAGATGATGAGCACGCTTGAAGACAACTTCGGCCGCCACGTCGAGGTCCCAGTAATTTGATGGTCCAATTCAGGCGCGCAATTCAGCGGCCTTCGTGAAACGAGCACTATGAGCGAACGAATATTGGTAGCCAAAGTTGGCCTTGACGGTCACGACCGCGGGGTGAAGGTCGTCGCACGTATTCTGCGCGACGCTGGATACGAAGTCATCTACACCGGACTGTTCCAGACACCTGAAACAGTCGCAGCTGCTGCTGTGGACGAGGATGTTGATGCGATTGGGCTCTCGATGCTCTCGGGTGCTCACTTGACACTCGCGCCGCTCGTTGTGGAAGCCATCAGAGAACGCGGTGCCGAAATCCCGGTGATCGTCGGTGGGATCGTTCCGGATCACGATCTCGACGAGCTGAAGTCAGCTGGCATTGCTGCGGTGCTGACCCCTGGAACATCATCTGGCGAGATCGCTCAGACGGTTGCTTCGGTGCTGGCGGCACGCTCGAACTTGCAGTAGGAATCTACGGTCGGGCCATCCTGCATCATGATGCACTGATGTTACGTTGCTTGTATGCGAACGACGATTGACCTGCCGGAGGAACTCCACGAGCTCGCGCGCCAGCTCGCACACGATGAGAACAGGTCGATGAGCGAAGTAATTTCAGATCTGATACGGATTGCGGTGCGCCAGAACCGAGCGGACATAGCGGTGACCGACCGAGGACTACCGCAGGTGTCAGTTGGACGTCCTGTCACCGCCGAGGATGTTCGCTCTTTGGACGATGACGGGTGAACACATTTCTTGTTGATGGCAATGTGCTTATCGCCCTGACGGTCGTCGATCACATCCACCACGAAGTGGCTGTCTCGTGGTTCGAGGTTGACGCACCGAATCTGGTGACGTGTCCGATAACCGAAGGTACTCTCCTTCGGTTTCTGCTGCGCGAGGGCTACTCCGCCATCGACGCGATGGGAGTCCTGAACGCTCTCCGCTCGCAGGACTGGCATACATTCTGGCCCGATGCGATCCCGTACGAATCGGACTATTTGTACGGCGTTATCGGGCACCGTCAGATAACCGATGCGTACCTCGTTGCACTCGCTCGACACGGCGGTGCCCGCGTTGCGACGCTCGACAAGGGGCTTGCAGCCCTCCATGGTGAAGACGTTCACCTGCTGACCGCCTGAGTCTCAGTTTCCCACCCTGCCTGTAGTCCGCTGCGTCAGTGGCGGGATCGACGTGCACTCTGTGTACGTGCCCAACGGGCGTGAACTCGATGGCCCGCACTGCACGAACTATCCGGAGAGGTCGGAGCTCTCGCCCGATGTGAAACCGCCGCGGACATCGGGCCCAAGCGGGTGGATAAGGTGCCGTTCATGCCAGCATCGAGAACGCTTGTCTTCGAGGGGGCGCCCGGCATGCCATCATCGACAACCAACGTATGACAAAGCGGCCCACACGCTGGACCGACGATAAACGATCGCAGTAGCAGGTGAAGCACCGGCCAACATCAGGAGCGCTCGTAGCGCTCGTTGCACTCGTTGCGATAGGGGGTTGCGGTGCGCAGCCCGAGTCCGACCAAGCATCGTTGCCGACGTTGAGCGCCGACACTACGGAGCTGCCCATCGCCCCGGCACCGTCGACAACAACACCGATACCGGTGGACCCGTACAACTGCGATGACGCAACGACCATAATCGCGGAGAGCATTCTGATCGAACGGCGCCAGGGTCGACCGGTCTCGAATTGCTCAGCGAACCCCGACCCCTGGCTGTCTGGCCTCGGCGACTTCGTCGACTTCGAACTGGATAGCCCGAACGATGCGGCCGACACGGTCAGGTTCTCCGCGCTATACCGCACGTCCGAATCGACGTCCGCGCCTCAAGCTGAGTCACTTCGATTCGAACTCGATCCTGATACTCGTCAGTGGCTGCTGGTCGAGCACTCGATCATCGACCTCACCCGCGAGCGTTCCGAAGCCGAAGACACCATGTCGACGTTCTTCGTCGCGCTCGAGACAGCCGACTATTTGACAGCGGCTGAGTTGCTCACGTCGGCGGGCCGTTCCGACCGGCCGGATCTCGAACGACTCGTCGACGAAGGGCTGCTCGATTCTGTCGAGTCGGGCGATGTAGCTGAGGCGCTCGCCGCGTGGTGTCAGTTTGGGGCCGAATGCCGCACCCCCGACGAGGTGCGCTACGACATCACCGCCCAGCACACCTTTCGAGCGGTCGGTGGCTATGACGCCGGTCCGACTCGTTTCGATGTCGCCTACGAGGTTGAGGCAGGGTCGGTCCGAGGGCTCCCCCCACTGCTGTGATGAAGCTGACCAGCTCCACATTGACCGTCGCCGCACTCGCGATTGTGAGCCTCGTCGCACTCCTATGGTCCCCGGTCGAACGGAGTGACGCCATCTCCGCAGTCGCCGGTGTCGAGGCCCTTGCCGCGCCATTCATCGCTGGCGGAGTCTGCCTGTCACGCGCGACACCTGACCAGCTTGACACCTTGTTCGACACCGAACCCGGAGGCGTGGCCGGTGCTGACTATCAACGCGCTACTGAACTCCCCAACGGCAATGTGCTGTGGACGTTTCAAGATGCCGAGGTCCGCCGGCCCGATGGAACGCTCACTCTGGTCCACAACATCGGGGTTATGCAGACCGGCACCTGCTTCAGTGTCTTGATGACCGGAAGCGCATGGGACCCCCAACCGTGGCTGTTCTCCGAGAACACCCAACAATTCCAAACCTGGTACTGGCCCCTCGACACCATCATCGGCGA
This sequence comes from Ilumatobacteraceae bacterium, assembly GCA_019090765.1. Taxonomy (GTDB): domain Bacteria; phylum Actinomycetota; class Acidimicrobiia; order Acidimicrobiales; family Ilumatobacteraceae; genus Sva-07. Next base: position 194 of record JAHRVJ010000023.1, on the reverse strand, counting down.
CGACGGACACACCTACATTTTCGTTGCCGAGATGAACGAGTCCGGTGAGAGCTACCTCACCAAGGTGGCCCCGACTGCGACACGTATTGCTGCGCTCGACATCGAGAACTGGAACATCGTGTTGCAAGGCGCACCCCCGAACAGCTCACCCGAGCTGTACGGCTGGACCGCTGAGTCCGACAATGAGTGGACCT
>JAHRVJ010000281.1 GCA_019090765.1 Ilumatobacteraceae bacterium | reverse complement strand
CGCTCATGTTCAGTCGCTCGTCGGCGCGCTCGACTGCGGCATGCGTTTGCCGGGCGATGCGGTGCGCAGATTCTGACAAGGAGGCGGTCGCAGCTGACAGTGAGGCGGTTGCCTCGCTTTGGATCGCGGTCCACACCTGTTCGGTGCGTCTGGTGTAGTCGTCGATCAACGCGATCAGTTGCCCGGCGCAAGCGGTTGGAGTCTTGAGGCTGGTGTGAGCAACTTCGTCCGCGACGCTGCGGTCGATCTCATGTCCGATGCCGGTGAACACCGGTACTGGCGAAGTCGCGATCGCCCGAGCGATTCGTTCGTCGTCAAACACGGCTAGTTCGTTGCGCGCGCCACCTCCACGGATCACAACGATCACATCAAGGTCGGCTCGCCTTGCCAGAGTGCTGATCGACGCTGAAACCTCACGCTCAGCGAGGTCACTCTGAACGCGCGTGTCGACCACCGCCAGTTGGAACCCAATGGAGGACTGTTCCAGTTCGTGGGAAAAATCGTGCCAGGCGGCGGTGCCGACACTCGCCACCACACCGACCCGCAGCGGGACCCGCGACAACAGTTGCTTGCTGTTGGCATCAAGCAGGCCCTCGGAGGTCAAGCGGCGCATCACCTCGTCGCGACCTTGAGCGAGTTCGCCAAGGGTGTGGCGCGGATCGATGTCGGTCATCTTCAGCCCGATCCGGCCGGTCGGTGCGTAATAGTCGAGATATCCGAAGACACGCACCTTCACGCCATCGGCCAATTCCAGACGGTGCTTCTTAAGCAGCGGGCGTAGGCGAGATCGGACGTTGGCGAAAAACTGCACGTTGACGACCGCCTTGCCGCGCCCTTTGCCGCTGCCGCCGGCATCGTCTGAGAGAGTGAAGTAGGCGTGGTTGCCACGGTCGCTCCATCCGGTGATCTCGCCGCGAACCCAGACCCCTTCTGAGAATCCGAGCTTCAGAGTGTCATTGATCGCATCGGCAAGGCCACCTACGGAGTAGGTGGGGTCGGGCGCCTCACTCGGTTCGGGTTCACCAAAATCGAGTGCTGGTTGACTCACGGGCCTGATTCAATCAGCAGCGACGACATCTGGCGATCATTCTTCAACAAGCGCGGTTCGAATCGATCCATGACGGAGCCAATCAACATCTAGATGATGATGGCGTGGGGGTGTCGCGCCTGCTGACTCGGTCGCTTCGGTGAGATTTCGCGCGACCCCCACGCGCCGAGACTCATCGAAGGGGTTGGTCGGCTAGCGCCATGGGATGTTGAAGCAGCGCTCGGGGAGAGTCCCCAAAGCGTATTTCTCGTAGTCGATACCGAAGTCGCGGTAGAGGCCTCGGCACGATTCACTCCAGGACAGCGCAGCAGGTGATGACATGCGATGCACAACCTGCATTAGCCCGCCCTCAAACACCCGGTACTCGGCCCAGGTCCCGGGAAAGTCTTTCGTACATCCCACTTCGATACTTGGAATCTTCGACTGGGTCATTGCTCGGACACGATGCCGATGCGTGTGGCCTGATGTGTAAGCCACGATCGACTGCCGCCGCACGGCCAGCTCATCCAGAGAGTCGCTGCCGTCAGGATGGAGGCCGAAATAGTCGTCCTTGCGGTTCTGACCTTCCCCAACGACCCATTGCTGATGGTGGCCCATCACGACCACGGGGGTGATGGTCGACGCGATCATGTCATCAAGCCATTCGATCTGCGCGGGAGTTATCTGACCAGTCGTTTGGCCGGGGATGGCCGTGTCGAGCAGCGCCACCGCAATTCCGGGAAGCTCAATCCAGCTATCACCGGAGTATTCGGATTGGTAGCGGTACGACTCATGATTGCCCCGAACCACGTGCAGTCGATCGCCGAACGGCGCGCGGTAGCAGGACTCGAATGCCGCCCACTCTTGGTCAGCGCCGTCCTGCGAGAGGTCGCCCTTGACCACTACGGCAATGGGGTCGATCGTCGCGATCTCGGCGGCCGCTGCCCGGTTCATCACCTCGGGGTACGGATCATCTCCCGGCTTGGCGCGCCGGATTGGACCCTCGGTGTGGTCATCGATCTTTCCCGCTTCGGTCTCGCCGAAGTGGACGTCGTTCACCGTCGCGAACCGACACAGCAACGCACCTGAGGGCCGCGGTAAGGTGCGAGCGGTAACTCCGTTGAACGTGTAGTCGGTATCGGGTTCCAAACCCGCGTGGCGTGTGACTTGTAGGTCGTCGTGGAGCACCACGAGATCGTCCGCGACGGTTGTGATTTCCATTGTGTGTCGTCGGAGCCCTGCGCCGGATCGGCCGCTGATCAGACCTTGATGACGACCGAGTCGACAACCTTGTCGTGCCAGGTTTGCCGCTTGTCGTCCCAGATCAACCACAGGTAGCCGAGATAAAAGACGTTCGCGGAGATGAATCCGGCGAACACGGTGCGTCCGAGTGCTTTACCGGTTCCGATCGGCTCACCGGTCATCTCGCCGACGATCTTGATGCCCACGATCTTGCACCCCCAAGTTTGTCCGGTCTTGGCAATCGCACGGACATAGATGCCGAACACGACCAGGACGCCAACAATGATCAAGATGATGCCACCGACGATCATGCCAACGTTGGGCGACCCCGGAGGACAGTACAATTCGTCGTCGAAGCTGACACAGTCGTCGTATGCGAGGCCGATCATGATCCCGCCGGGAATGACAAACACGAGTGACAGCATCCCGTACAGCAGGGCATCAAGCAGGTAACTGCCCAAGCGGATACCGAACCGCGCGCGTTCTCCCCCAACTGGTCCGGGCGAGCCACCCGGTGCATACGGCTGGGGAAGACCCGGCGCCATCGGTGGGCCAGGTGCGGGCGGTGGCGGAGTTCCAGGCGGAGACATCCCAGATGGTGGCGGTGGAGGCATTCCCATGCCTCTGATTCTGTCAGATCGCAGTAGGTGGAGGCACCATCGACTGTCAGAGCTTGATAACCACCGAGTTGACGACCTTGTCGTGCCAAGTTTGTTTGTCTTTGTCCCACAGCATCCAGAAGTAACCGAGGTAGAGGGGGATGGTGGAGATAGTCGCCGCGAACAGTGTGCGTCCCAGGGCCCTGCCCATCCCGATGGGTTCTCCGGTCAACTTGCCGACGATCTTGATACCAACGATCCTCCGCCCCCAGGTCTGTCCTCGCCGGGCGATTCCACGAACGTAGATCAGAGCTATGCACAGGACCCCGGTGATCCCCACCGCGACTCCAGCAATAACCATCGTGAGATTGGGAGCGCCCGGCCGACAGATGAGTTCATCGTTGAAGGTCACACAGTCCTTGTACCCCTCCCTCATCAGGAAGAAGCCTGCTAGTGCAGTTGGGACTGTCGCCAGTCCATACAGGATGCCGTCGATGAGGCGGCCGGCGAGCCGATAGAAGAACCCGGCGCGCGGTCTGGGTGCAGGTTTCGGAGTGTGTCCCGCGACCGAGTCAATGGTCGCGGTCCGGCCGATGGCCCGTCTATCTTCGGCTGATAGTTCCACCGCCGCGGGTTTGGGTGGGATTCGTAGCACTGGGCCTGATCCGGCCGGTGGTGGTGGGGAGACGGCAGG
>JAHRVJ010000280.1 GCA_019090765.1 Ilumatobacteraceae bacterium | reverse complement strand
CCGAAATTTGCTGTGATTCGAACGCATAGCGTCCGAATCCACACAAATTTCGTTCCGGTGTCGTCTCCCCCCCCAACCCGAAATTTGCTGTTGATCGCGCGCATAGCGTCCGAATCACAACAAGTTTCGTTCGGGTGTCGTCCCTCCCTCCATAATTTGCTGTTAATCGCGCGCTATGCGTCCGAATCACAACAAATTTCGGGTGGGGGATTGGCGGTAGCCTCGCCTGTTGTGTCGGACCGCATCAATCCAGAGGCTGTTGCAAAGGTTGCCAAGCTTGCTCGGCTCTCGCTCAGCGACGAAGAACTGCAACAAGCGACCCATCAGTTGAGCGACATGCTCGATCATTTCGCGGACATCGATGCGCTTGACCTCGATGACGTGGAGCCGATGACACACCCGCTCCCGCTTGTAAACGTGATGCGTGAAGACATCGAACAGGATGTGCTTGATCGCGACGAAGTGCTGGCCGCCGCGCCGGTCTCCGAAGATGGTCGATTCCGCGTCCCCCCAATTCTTGGATTGGACGACTGACCGTGAGTGATGAAACTGGATCCTCCCAAATCCTCGAATCGGCTGTTGACATTGCTTGGAACGTACGCAACAACATCACGAAGGCGGCCGACGTTGTAGAGCGACATCTGGCCGAAATCGAGCGCCGCGACGGCGAAGTCCACGCGTTCAACCTCGTGCTTGCCGATGAAGCGCGCGAGCGTGCCGCTGAAATCGACGATGACGTTTCTGTCGGTCGCGATCCGGGTCCGCTGGCCGGCGTGCCTGTCGCGTTGAAAGACAACATGTGCACGCGGGGGATCCCGACGACGTGTTCGTCGAAGATCCTCGACGGCTGGAAGCCGCCGTATGACGCAACGATTGTGGGCAAACTCCGCGACGCCGGAGCGGTGATCATTGGCAAGACCAATCTCGACGAGTTCGCGATGGGCTCAAGTACCGAGAATTCGGCATTCGGAGCAACGCATAATCCCCACGATCTCAGCCGCGTGCCGGGTGGCTCCAGTGGCGGGTCAGCCGCTGCAGTTGCCGCGAATTTCGCGCCGGTCAGCCTTGGCTCAGACACCGGTGGCTCGATCCGTCAACCTGCCGCGCTGTGTGGAGTCGTTGGCGTCAAGCCCACCTATGGCGCAGTGAGCCGGCTGGGTTTGATTGCCTTTGCATCCAGCCTTGACCAGATCGGTCCGATGGCCCACAACGTGGCCGATGCGGCGCTGGTGCTTGAGACAATTTCGGGTCACGACCCGATGGACTCCACTTCGATCCAGCAGGGTCCGTTGGAAATCTCGAAGGAGCTCGATTGGGGTGTCGCTGGTTTGCGCGTCGGCCGGATCACTGATCTCCCCGAAGGGGCCAGCCCCGACGTGAACGAGCGACTCGAAGTTGCTTACGACGAGCTGCGCTCGGCGGGCGCTGAGATCGTTGATGTAGAGGTGCCAGCGTTTACCTATGGCCTAACCGCTTACTACCTGATCGCACCTGCAGAGGCGTCGAGCAACCTGGCCCGCTACGACGGCGTCCGGTTCGGGTCACGCACCGAAGCAGCCGACACGAACGCCATGTACATGGCCACCCGTACCGACGGTTTCGGGGATGAAGTGAAGCGGCGGATCATGTTGGGCACCTACGCGCTGTCGGCTGGCTACTACGACGCGTATTACGGGCGGGCCCTCAAAGTACGTCGCCGGATCTCAGCCGACTTCGCCAAGGCGTACGAACAAGTCGATGTGTTGCTCACACCAGCGTCGCCAAGTGTGGCGTTCAAAATGGGCGACAAGACGTCTGACCCGATGGCGATGTACCTCTGCGACACCTACACGATCCCATCCAATCTCACTGGCGACCCGGGTATGAGCGTCCCCTTTGGTACCGGTGAATCCGGGCTGCCCGTCGGCGTTCAGGTACTCGCACCGGCATTGCAGGAGTCGGTCATGTTCCGAGTCGCGGCTGAGCTCGAACGGAGGTCAGCGTGACCGGACAGAAAGCCACCGAAACTTGGGAGCTGCGCGGCTACGAGATGGTCGTAGGCCTCGAAGTGCACGTGGAGCTGGCGACTCGAACGAAACTGTTTTCAGGGTCACCGAATCGCTTCGGTGACGAGCCGAACACCAACATCGACCCGGTGTCGCTTGGCCTTCCGGGGGCTCTTCCCGTTTTGAATCGGCAAGCGGTAGAACTAGCGATGCGGCTCGGCCTGGCCCTCAACTGCACGATTCAGCGGTCGACCTTTGCCCGCAAGAATTACTTCTACCCTGACATGCCAAAGGCCTACCAGATCAGCCAGTACGACGAGCCGATCAGTATCGATGGCTGGCTCGATCTGCCGAGCGGATTTCGAGTCGGGATTGAGCGTGGTCACCTTGAGGAGGACACGGGTAAGTCCACTCACGTTGGCGGCACCGGCGGTCGAATTCATGGCAGCGGTCATTCGCTGATCGACTTCAACCGGGCAGGCGTTCCGCTGGTTGAGATCGTCAGCCGGCCCGACATTCGAACCCCCGAGCAGGCCAAGGCCTATGTCAGCGAGCTGCGTCTGATCCTGCTTGCTGTCGGCGCGTCCGATGCCAAGATGGAGGAGGGGTCGATGCGCGTCGATGCGAACGTGAGCGTTCGCTTGCCGGGCGAGGAATTGGGCACTCGTTGTGAAATCAAGAACGTCAACTCAGTTCGCTCTGTAGGGCGCGCCATCGAATACGAGGCCCAGCGTCAGGTCGGCATGCTCGAAGCAGGGGAGAGCATCCGTCAGGAAACTCGTCACTGGGATGAGAACGACGGGCGTACACATACGCTGCGCAGCAAGGAAGATGCTGATGATTACCGGTACTTCCAGGAGCCGGATCTCGTAGTGGTCGATCCGGATGTTGAGTGGATTGAGCGGGTTCGTGCCGCGCTTCCGGTACTGCCAGCCGCACGCCGGCAGCAACTTGCTGAGCTCACCGGTCAGGCCGCCGACTCTGAGGCCATCCTCGTGGTGACCGAGCGTGGCCAAGATGCCTAT
>JAHRVJ010000279.1 GCA_019090765.1 Ilumatobacteraceae bacterium | reverse complement strand
CTGGCCGTTGGAGAACCGGTAGACATCAGTGTCCCCGCCGATGGCGACGTGATGGACCTGACGTCGCTACTCGATCTCCGACCAGGCGGCTAGCTGAGAGAGGTCAGCAGTGCCATCGCGGCACTGTGCCCTGATCGGCACGCATCCACTGGAGCATCTCGCCAACTGGCTTCCGCGCCGTGAGTTAGGAAACCCGCGGCGAACGCGTCACCTGCACCGGTGGTGTCGGCAACTGCGTCGAGTGGAAGTGCAGGAACTTCGATCGGTGCGGATCCGGCGACAATGACTAGAGCGGGCGAGGCCCCCCGCTTAATCACTACGAGCGATTCGCCTGGAGGATCATCGAGCCCCAAGAGGTCGGCTTCGTCGTTGTTGGCGAACAGCACGTTGGGGTGAAACGCGAGTATCAGTTTTCGAACGGCTGGTACTCCCGCTGCTTCGATGATCGCCGTCGATGAGGCATCGATGGACACCGGAATTGAGCGTTTCCGCGCCCAATCGATCAGCGTGTTGGAGGTTGCTGCGAGCGGATCTTCGAGAAGGGAATAGAGCGGGACGTGGAGCATCGTTACGCCGTCGAGCCAGCGCTGGTCGGGGTCGCTGAGACTGAGGCACGCCCGTCGATCGGTGAGCATCGATCGTTCTCCGGTGGCGTCTACTAACGCAACGATTGTTCCGGTCGTTCCCGACTGGCGGACCGCCGACACGTCAACGCCGTCTGCACGCAGCTCATCAATCAGTAGGTTGCCCGTTGGGTCGGCGCCGACTTGTCCGATGAACCGCGATTCGAATCCGAGTCGGGCGGCCACTACGGCGACAGTTGCGGCGCTACCGCCTCGGCGTCGGGTGATCACCGATTCGGTATCTGACGCCACGTTGATTGGCTCGCGTACGCGGACGACAACGTCTTCCACGAGGTCACCCAAAGTTGCCAGCATCAGTCTGGTGCGGTGATCTCTTGGAAGCGGCTTGAACAGGACAACATCGCCAATCGTAGGCAGTCAGCGCGGCGCTCAGGAATCGGAACTCAGTGAAGTTCCCGCGCTGGTGGACGTAGGGCGTCCTTCGAGCGAGTCGGTGGCTCGTGGTCAACGGGCACAGCCGTGCGCGCTTTGCGCCGGTTGGATAGGCGGTACATCAGCGACCAGGCCACCGCAGCAATGGATGCAGCGGCAGTGACTTGGTATAACCACTGCGTCCGGTCGGTACCGGCGAGCGCGGCGTGGATGCTCGTGAGCCAGAAGACCGCGTAGCTCAAGAAGTGGATTCCTCGCCACACTCTCCGTGACAGCCGACGCTTGGCGAGGCAGGTTACTTCGATCGCTACCAGTAACCAGAAGGCAACTACGCCCAGCGCCACGGCGCCCGGCTTCCACTCCGACGCAAATGGGATTGTGAGATCGGCGATACCGAACTCGATGTAGCTGTCGGCGACTAGTGCCGCGAGGTGGATTGCCAGAAATGACACCGCTAGTCCACCAAGCCAACGGTGTAGGCCGAGCAGCCATGCTGGTCGGCGTTGTTCGGGAAATGCTCTTGTTGAGAGCACCACGCCCCAGATGACTGATGCGGTGAGCATCAACCATGCAACGATTCCCGATGAACGGGTTAGATACCACCAGAACTGCTCGTTCATTGGGCGACTGTCGAGGTCGAATTAGTCGGTTGTAGCGCTTCGAATGTTTCCGGGCCGCAACTATCAAGCGTGCCCGTACCGATTGGGTTTCCCGACTGTGGGATTGCGACACCAGTGAGTTGGTGTTCAAGCAGGTAGTCGCGCACGTTGCCACTTCCAGCCAGGATTGCAGCGGTCGCGTGGGCCTCTGCGATCCAGCCGCACGCTGCAACCACGGTTACTGAGGCCAAGTCGGTGTCAGACTCGGTTCTTTGCGTGCCGTCGATGAGGTGATGGTGATCGCGCCCTTCATGCTCCCACCGGCGAGAACAAGTGCTCGACGTTGCAACTCCGCCAGAGTCAATTCCTAACGTGCATAGGTCGCCCATGCTGCGGTCCGGCCGAGCGATGTGAACGGTCCAAGCACGTTGCCGGTCGTGGTCGTCGGTAGCGGCCGGAGGAAGACCCGCCATTGCCATGTCGCCACCGATGCTGACTAGTGCCCCCATTGCTCCTCGCTCCATGAACCGGGCAACCGCAAGGTCAGATGCGAGACCCTTTCCAATGCCGCCAGGGTCGATGAACATCCCCGAGGGCATGCGAATGGTGTTCATCGCGGGGTCGATCGCAATGGAGTCCAAGTCGGCTCGGATCGGATTGCCAGCGGCGCTGTGGCTTTTGGGCAAGATCGTGAAGTGCTGACCATTGACAAGACTTGTGTCGTAGCCAGATGCCACCAGAACGGGCAGCACCGTTGGGTCGAACCCCCCTGCGGTGAGTTGCCAAGCTTCGATCATCTTGCTGACGAGCACGATCGTGGTCGGGTCGACCGCCAGTGGCATTCCCTGAGCGTTGTTGAGTCGGCTGATATCGCTATCGCTCAGAAAGCGACTCCATCGGCGTTCAAGGTGTTTGAGAAACAGCACAGCATCTTGGAATGCTGCTGCCGCGGGCTGAGCCGCAGTAACGATTAGCTGCGCCTCGCTCGCCATGATGCGGAAGTGGTGTTCAGCTACTTCCACTGGTCGTGGCCGCCGGTGCTGGAG
>JAHRVJ010000278.1 GCA_019090765.1 Ilumatobacteraceae bacterium | reverse complement strand
TACAGGGCGCCCCCTTCTGGGAGTTCGTTGCCACCGGGGGCCTCTGCGCGCTGATCGTGCTCAAACATCGAGGCAACATTGTCCGCATAGCCCGCCGCGAAGAGCACGCCCTTAGCAACAACTGACGCTCTTATGCAGCTGCTATCGCGATTCGCACTCGGAACTCGTGAGGCACCCAACCGGGTCATGTTCGGACCTCACGTAACGAACCTCGGCAGTGACGAACGCACGCTCACGGACCGCCATGTCGCCTACTACGAGCGACGGGCTGCAGGTGGGTGTGGCGTCATCGTCGTGGAGGGAGCATCGGTCCACGAATCCGACTGGCCCTACGAGCGCGCCCCGCTAGCGGAGCGTTGCCGAGATGGGTGGGTAGCAGTCACGGCTGCATGCCGGCCTCACGGCTCGCTCGTCATCGCGTCGCTCGATCATTCCGGCGGGCAAGGCTCCTCGGCTTACAGCCAAGCCCCGCTCTGGGCACCGTCGCGAGTCCCGGAAGTGAACAGCCGTGAGGTACCGAAATGGATGGAGGCGAGTGACATCACAGCAGTCGTCGACGGCTTCGCCACGGCCGCCGCCATCGCCGCCGATGCCGATCTCGACGGTGTTGAGATCAACGCTGGTCAGCACAGCTTGGTCCGCCAGTTCCTGTCAGGTCTCACAAACCAGCGCGACGACGAGTGGGGACGCGACAAGCTGCTTTTCGCGACGCAGGTGATCAAAGCCACACGATCCGCGCTTGGCGCCGACCGAGTATTGGGACTTCGGCTGTCGTGCGACGAACTCGCCCCCTGGGCCGGCATAACTCCCGAGATGGCACCCGAGATAGCCGCGGCCCTTGTCAACATCGGCCTTGACTATGTAGTCGTGACGCGCGGTGCGATTTTTTCAGCGGAGAAGACGCGGCCGGATTTTCACGAGCCAACCGGATTCAACATTGATGTCTGTCGAGCAGTGGCCAACGCGGTCAGTGTTCCTGTGATTCTTCAAGGCTCCATCGTCGAACCGGGGCAAGCCGAGTGGGCGCTGGGCGGGTACGACGAAACAGCCATTTGCGCCGGAGTCGAAATGACGCGCGCTCAAATAGCTGACCCTGATCTGGTCAGGAAGATCTCGAACGACGAGCCCAACCGCATTCGACCCTGCACACGCTGCAACCAAACCTGTCAAGTGCGCGACGCCCGCAACCCAATCGTGACCTGTATCGGCGAGCCAACAAGTGGACGCGAAACTGAGGATCCGGATTGGTACGTTCGCGCGTCACGTCCTCAGGAGGTGATCGTCGTCGGTGGCGGTCCGGCAGGTTTGGAGACGGCGCGGGTCGCGCAACTGCGCGGCCACCAAGTGACGCTGGTCGAACGTTCGGACCAGCTCGGCGGGCTCGCCCGAGTGGCTGGCCCCAACGGTGCCCTCATCGAATGGTACAAACGCGAACATGCCCGCCTCGGCACAGACATTCGCCTGGGTACCGACCAGTGGGAGCTCGGTGACAACACAGTCTTGTTGCAGTGCACGGGTTCACGGCCGGGGCCCCGGAACTACACGATCGACCACGGCTCGGAGACCATTCCGGTTCTCGACATTGCTGATATTCGTTATGGCACCGCCACGGTTCCCGACACGGGAACGATTGCTGTCTTCGACCCAATCGGTGGACCGATCGGTGTGGCGATCGCCGAGGACCTCAGCCAACGAGCAGTGCTGATCACCCAGGACAACATCGCTGGAAACGAACTTGCCCGCACTGGCGATCTTGCGCCGGCCAATACTCGGCTCGCGCAGGCGAGGGTAGCCGTCGAGCGTCGCTCGCTGCTGCGCACGGTCGGTTCTACTGGTGTTGTGGTCGAAGATCGTTACACAGGCAAGCAACGACTAGTTCGCTGCGTGGCCTTGATTGACTGCGGATTCAGGCTGCCGACCGACCCATTCCCAGACGTGGATCGCCAGATCGGTGACGCCCTCGCGCCACGAACGCTCCATGAAGCCATCCTTGAAGGCCGGCGCGCCGCCCTCGCGATCTGATGCAGAGCTTGTCGATCGACCCAAGATCCACCCACGACCGATCATCACGCGGCTCGCGCCGGTCGATCCGGTCGGTGCTATCAGTTGGCTCAGTCGGCTCGTTTAGATCCACCGGTTCAATCCTCTCAATTCACTCCACTGGTTCCATCTTGTCGATCGGATCAACCGGTTCAATCGCCTCAATTGGCTGTGCTGGCTCAATCGCCTCAATCGGTTCGGCTGGCTCAATCGCGTCCATCGGCGCAACCGGTTCAATTGGGGCCGTGGGCGGGAGTCGCCAGATCGACAACCGGCAAAGGGCGCTGGTGGTTGGAGCTGTGGCTATCGGCGCCGCGACGGTCGCGGGACTATGGGCTTTCCGCCAGGTCGCTACGGTGAAAGACGGCATAGCCAGCTGATCTAGCTTGACCATATGGAGATGCATTTCGCGAGCGTCTGGGAATCCATTGCCGACGTAGTTCCCGATCAGCCAGCAGTCACCCACGGGAATCTCACCAGATCATGGGCCGAATACGACGAACGAGCTGCACGCCTTGCCGCCGCTCTCTGCGCCGCGGGTCTCGGCCACGACTCGAAAACAGCGCTGTACATGTACAACAGCAACGAGTTCATGGAATCAGAATTCGCTTCGATGAAAACTCGTGGCGTGCCAGTCAATGTCAACTACCGCTACCTCGACGAAGAGCTGCGGTACCTACTCGACAACTCCGACGCCGAAGCACTCATCTTCCACTCGTCCCTCGGCGATCGCGTAGCACGAGTGGTCGATCAGCTTCCGAAGCTGAAGCTGCTCATCGAAGTCGACGATGGGGACGCAGGCCAAGTGCCCGGCGCGCTGGCATTCGAGGAAGTACTCGCAACGAGCGAACCCATGGAGCGAATCACGCGTTCCGAAGACGACATGTACATGCTCTACACCGGCGGAACGACTGGCATGCCGAAGGGGGTCATGTACTCCATGGGCGCCATGACCGGAGGCTTCGTGTCAATGGTGTTCCCCATTTTGGGTCTACCCCTACCGGAGGACGCCAGTGAAATCCCGGGCCTCGTTAAGCAGGTATATGAAGCCGACGAGCTGCTTGTTTCAATTCCGGCAGCTCCACTGATGCACGGCACCGGCGCATGGCTTGGCTGGTTCATCCCGCATCTCACAGGCGGCGAAGTCGTAACCATGACCAGCCGGCGGCTCGACGCGCACGAGTTGCTTCGCTCTGTTGAGGATCGAAAAGTAACCAACGTCATCATTGTCGGCGACAGCTTTGCAAGGCCGATTGTTCGCGCACTCAACGAAGAGAAGCCCGACGGCAGCAGTTACGACACATCTTCGATCAAGATGTTCATGTCCTCCGGAGTGATGTGGACCTCTGAGGTGAAACAGCAGATGATCGACAAGATGGAACAGGTGATGCTGATCGATGCGATGGGGTCGACCGAAGGCGGAATGGCCAATCAAATGACAATGAAGGGCATCGACTCTGAAACCGCCAAGTTCGAGATCTCGCCGACGACCAAGGTATTCGCCGACGACGACAGCGAGATCGTCCCAGGTTCCAACAAAATCGGCATGGTCGCGTCCGGTTCCAATGTTCCGCTCGGCTACTACAAAGACAAAGCCAGGTCGGAACGCACCTTCCGCACAATCGCCGGACATCGCTACTCGTTCCCCGGGGATTTCGCCAAGGTCGCGGCAGACGGAACGTTGATCCTCCTCGGCAGAGGAAACCAGGTCATCAACAGCGGCGGCGAAAAGGTATTTCCCGAAGAAGTCGAGGAATCCGTAAAACGGGTCGGCGGCGTGCTCGACTGTCTCGTAGTCGGGGTGCCCGACGAGAAGTTCGGCACCGCGGTTACCGCAGTCGTCTCCTTGAACGAGGGGGCTGAAGTATCCGAGGCGACGATCATCACCGCGGTGAAGGGCGACCTGGCTGGCTACAAGGCGCCCAAGACGGTGGTCTTTGTCGCCGAGGTTCCACGGGCACCAAACGGCAAGGCCGATTACCGCACCGCCCAAAGTCACGCCGAGTCAACTACGTCAAGCTGACTTGGGGTTGAGTCCGCAACAGCAGACGACAACAACGCTTCCGTCAGGAGCTAGAGCTCGAACCGGAACAACGCGGTGATCAAGTCACCCGACGCGTCGCCCCGGTAGAACTGCAGTGCGGCTAAGTATTCGCCGCGTCCCGGGATCTCCAGATTGAACCGAAACCGGTCGGGGTCGGGAGTAATCGCATGCCCTTGCGCGAACGCAAGATCCCCTGCTCGAAACATGGTCAGTAGGGCCGCTTCGTCGTGGTAATCCTCTCCACCCCATGGCTCGGAAAGGACAAAGTCAAGCCCCTCACGACGAATCGCCAGATCGCCCTCGGTCCAGAAATCATCAGTCGAAATCATCTGCTCGCTAGCGACCAGTTCGCCGGCAAGGGCGATATCGGTCCCGAGTTCGAGCAAGTCCGGCCCCCCTCCGGGCGCCGATTGAGTCACCACCCGATATTGCCCGCCCGGGTTCAAAGCAACAGGTGCCGATAACCCGTCGGGCAGCATTTCCGGATCGACGTGGGTGAACCATCTGAGATCGTCACGAACCGCTAACACGTGCATCGGCGCGCCGTGCACGGAGTCCCAATCGGTGACTGGCTGTCCCGCTCGCTCGATGCTCACAACGATCTCTGGTTCTGCGCCAACTGGAGTGACCACCAACTCATCGGTGCCGAGGGTGGAGTCGAGCGCGAATGTTGGGGCCCGCCCGTCATGGTGCCCCTCGTCTTCTGTTACAAGTAGGCGCAACCCCAGCCCCGCGCCCGTGGCTAGGAGACCGACGACGATCAGGCTGATCGCCAGGATCTTCGATCTCACGTCAGGAGTTTCTCCTGGAAGAAGTCGAGTACCCGCTCAACACTTTCGTCGTCACGGT